>JAKPKE010000220.1 GCA_029553855.1 Bacillota bacterium
TTTTGCATTTTGGGGTAATGAGATATATATATTATATTTCATATGTATTCCTCCGCCGCGGATACCCTCAGGACATTACGCCATGATACAAAAAAGGGCATAATGGAATCCAGGTTAATAATCATGTAATAATTCTCGGATCATATATTATTATAGCTTCTAATGCCATAATAATACAATGTTAACCTTTTCGGACAATTGCTCTTTTATAGAATGTATTGACAATATATTATTAAAATGATAACCTGAAATTCAAATCCAATATATACTAAAGGGCAGGGATTGTTATGAGGCTTCAAGCGAAGAAACCTATAAAAATAAGGGGAAAAGTTTTAGGCGGGGCTGAGCCTCTAATCTGTATGCCATTGGCAGAAGAAGAAGAAAAAGAGCTGATGCGGGCAGCAGAGGATATTGCGGAATTTCTCCCCGATGCAATAGAATGGAGAGCGGACTATTTTAAGGATGCCTGCGACCCTATAAAAGTAAAGCGGGTGCTTATGGCACTTAGAAGAATCATCGGGGAAACGCCTCTCATATTTACATTCAGGAGTAATTCAGAGGGCGGATTTAATAAGGTTGAAGATCCCATTAGATATGAGATTATCAAACAAGCCATATATACGGGAGAAGCGGATGCGGTAGACATAGAACTTGCCAGCGGCAAAACAAATATAGCTCAAATCAAAGAAATTGCCGATAAACACCATGTTATACTCATTTTGTCCTATCACAATTTTGCGGAGACACCTCCAATTGATTATTTGATAGACAAGATAAAAGAACAGATATCGTCTGGAGCAAATGTTCCTAAGATAGCCGTAATGCCCAAAACAGAGGAAGATGTATTGACTCTGCTTTCGGCTACGCTGAAAGCCCGCATGGAGATAGATACCCCTATTATAACAATGTCAATGGGCAAGCTTGGCATGATCAGCAGGGTGGCAGGGGGCATATTCGGGTCGGATTTGACCTTCGGAGCAAGTAAAAAGGCTTCAGCACCGGGGCAGATCCCAATAAATGATTTGAAAACAGCAATGAATATACTATTCTGCTAAATGTACAAAATAGTTATTATGAAGAATAGTATCAGACAATGATGATGGATAAACTTGCAAAATCCATGAGGCATACCTTAATACGGAAAGGATAATTCGGATGGTTAATAGAATTAAGGGAACTACACAGCTCATCGGGTTATTGGGATATCCGGTTAAACACAGCATATCTCCGCAGATTCACAATACCGCATTTGAGGCTTTGAATCTGGATTATGCGTATATGGCATTTGAAGTGGAGGAAGTTTTTTTAAAAGAAGCTGTATCTGCTTTTAGGGCTCTTAATACAACAGGCTTCAACGTAACAATGCCCTATAAAAAGAAAGTTTTTGAGCTGTTGGATGAGGTTTCGGAAGATGTTGGTATTATTGGTTCGGTTAATACGGTAAAGAATAAAAACGGGAGATTAATTGGACACAATACGGATGGCAAGGGGTTTGTAAAAGCCTTGCGGGAGACCGGAGCAGATATAAGAGATAAAAAAATTGTAATAGTCGGCGCCGGCGGGGCGGCAAGGGCGATTGCCATTCAATCTGCATTTGATGGAGCCGGAGAAGTAGTTATTTTCAACAGAACTTTAAGCGCAGCCGGGGAAATAGCGGATGCAATAAATTGTAAAATCCCGGATAGCAAGGGCAGGGCTTTGGGAATAAATGAAGAGGTTTTGAAAGAAGAATTAAAGAATGCGGCAGTATTGGTCAACTGCACTTCGATGGGGATGAAAAGTGCAGCAGACAAAAGCGTGGTTACAGCTCCCGGAACTTTACACAGGGATTTGTTTGTAGCCGACATAGTATATGACCCTCCAAAAACCAGATTTTTATCCATTGCGGAAGAGGCCGGATGCAAGACCAT
Source organism: Bacillota bacterium (assembly GCA_029553855.1). Classification (GTDB taxonomy): domain Bacteria; phylum Bacillota; class Clostridia; order Lutisporales; family Lutisporaceae; genus BRH-c25. The sequence continues at coordinate 1,911 of JAKPKE010000220.1, forward strand.
GAACGGGTTGGGTATGCTCCTATGGCAGGGTGCTATAGCATTTAAAATATGGACAGGGTATAATATGCCTGTGGATATAATCAGGAAAGAGATATTTGGCGAATTTATGAATCGGATATAAATGTCCGATGTAAAAAAATGGTTATAAATTAAAAATAGAAGGGATGTAATTATGAAACTAAGATCAATACTTTTACTTTTGCTGGCTTTCTGCCTGGGTTTCAGCTTGGTTGCCTGCTCAGGGAAACAACCTGAAGCTCCCGCTTCTTCGCAAGAAGTCCGCAAAACCGATTATCCCCAAAAGCCCATCACTATGATTATTCCTTATGGTGAAGGGGGAACTACAGATCTAACCGGAAGACAGCTGGCGATATTGATGGAGAAATTTCTTGGACAACCCATTAATATTGTGAACCAGAAAGGCGATTCAGGTGCCGTTGGCTCCAAAACTGTTTTGGATTCCGTTCCTGACGGCTATACCATTTTATTTGCTGCTGAGTCTTTAGGAAACCAGAGGGTCATGGGAATTTCTGAAATGAGTTATGACGATTTTGCTCCCATAATGGTTACAGTAAATGAGCCTAAGGTTATTGTGGTTGGAAAGGACTCCAAGTATAAGACCCTTAAAGAGCTGATTGACGATGTGATGGCCCGTCCGGATAAGGTTAAGATGTCTTGCACCAATCCCGGCAGCTCAGGTTATACTCAAACCCTGATTTACAACAAGCTGGGGATGTATGCTGTACTTTCGCCTTTTACATGAGGCTGCGACTGCATTACTGCAGTCACAGGAGGTCAGGTTGACTTCACGAACCCAAACTTATCCGTTGCCGCAAGCTACATAGAAAGCGGTGAACTAAAGCTGCTGGGCGTCTCTGCTGCCGACAGACTGACGGATTATCCCGATGTTCCTGCTTTGACAGAGGTTATTCCGGAATCTTCCGACTACTTGAAAAATCCATTTACTCCGCTTTCACTTCTTGTTGACAAGGATGTTTCCCCTGAAATCCGAGAGGTATTGAGGGAAGCTGCAGCTAAAGCAGTTCAAGAGCAGGAATGGAAGGATTACGTTGCTAAAAAATCCCTGGAGAAGCTGTATGAAAAATATCCTGATGAAGCTTCCATAAGGAAATTCTATGCCCGCTGGGAATCTCTTATGAGCTGGATTCTCTATGATTCCGGAGAAGCTAGGTTCAGCCCGGATAAGTTCAGTATTCCCAGGCCATAGCATCTAAAAGCCAACGTTATGAAACTATTATCATATTAATGCTTTCTGAGTACTTGAAAAAGGATTTATACAAAATATGTGGAATACTACAGTTAATATGCATGTGAGGGGAAAAGTATGAAGAAGCTTGTTTCGGCTTTTATTTTAATATCTTTGATAATGGCCCTTGTTTCAGGCTGTGAAGAAAGAGATACGGCCCCGGCGGAAGACACCGGCGGAACAGCTGCAGAGGGGTACGGCAACACATTAGGCAACATAACAAACGGCGGGGTTGTGGCATTTCAGGATGGATGGATATATTATTGCAACGGCAACGATGATGTAAGCATATATAAAGTAAAAATAAACGGGTCAAATAAAACCAAATTAAACAGTGACAGTTCAATGTTTATTAATGTGCAGGGAGACTGGGTGTATTACACCAATATAGGACAAACAGAAAATAACAGCATATATAGAATTACTGTTAACGGCACAGAAAGGGATAAGCTTACAAATGATTCCGCTTCCTTTTTAAATGTCGTGGATGGGTGGATATACTACAGCAATGCATCCGACAACAGGTACATATACAGAATGAAGATTGACGGTACGGAGAAAATGCTTATAACAGAAAGTTTTTCTTCATATTTGAATGTATCGGGAGATTGGATATATTACTGCAACGGAGATGACAAAAAACGAATTTATAAGGCCAGTACAGATGGCTCAGTAAATATGAGAATATCCGAGGATTCTGCATCATATATAAATGTGGATGAAGATTGGATATATTACAGCAATGGCTCTGACGGGAACAAGCTTTATAAAGTAAAGAACGACGGATCAGGGAGGAAAGGGCTTACCAATGAAGAGGCGCTTTATATAAACGTATCGGGCGATTGGATATATTACAGCAATGGGTATAACGGCTTCAGAGTATTCAGGATAAAAAAAGACGGCACCGGCAAGTCTATTTTGAATTATGAAAGCTCCAAATTTATTAATATTGCCGATGGCTGGCTGTACTTTATAGTAGATTCGGCTTCCAACAGGTTATATAAAATGAAAACTGACGGGACGAAAATTCAAATGGTTGAAAAAGTAGAAAGGTAGGAAAGATATTCCTACCTTTTATACTGCTATACTATTAAATCCACGTGCTGTACGGTGCCTAACCCTCCGTTTTCATATAGGAAAATGCCGGTTTTTTGTATGACACCGTTTTCTATATTGTCTTTGTCTCTCAAGCTGAATAAAGTGCCCGCATTGCCCAGGCATATTGCGCCTATACCTTTCTCCCCAAGGGCAAAAAGTATGTCATTCCCACCTTCATCCTTTGTCCATATCCTAAGCTTTTCAAATATTGCATCATTCTCGTCTATCCATCCGTTGTTGTCCAAATCATATGCGGACAGGTCTGCGAAGCCGTCACCGCTTTTTGGACCGAAAAGTTCATTTCCATCGTTTATTATCCCATCGTTGTCGAGATCAACAGATAAGAAACCGCATCCGCTGATCAACTGTGATATTTGGTCAGGCATTCCGTCGCAGTCGATGTCAAAGCTGAATTTATTATCCGTCAGCGTAGCGGACGGAGCATTGAAGTTTATGACGAGAGGATCCTTTCTCAATGCATCCCCGGCCCTTATATGGATCTCCTGGCTGGACATAAATTCTCTGCTCATATTCAGCTGGATATCTATCAGGATTTCTTTTCCGTCGGCGGTTTTTACAATGCCATTTGCTTTGAAGGACATTTTTTCATTCTCATAGTGTATGGTTTTGCTGTCGTATACCAGGCCCCATCCCGCCGCAGGAGTTCTGTTCTCTCGGCTTATCCCGCTGTTTTGATTTGTTTTTACTTCATCTGCGCCCTTGATTTTTTTTGGCATTCTAAATTTGAATTTTTTACCCAATAGGTGTTCAATAAAGGCTTCGAGCAGCGCCAGCTTCTGTTTATCCTTTTCAGAGAGCATGTCTTCCATATCATCCTCAGTGCACTGGGCTTTGCCGGTGCTTAGGCAACCTTGCAATCCCTTGCCTTTCTCAGATATTTCAACAGTTACCCCGGAAGGTTCATTCATCTCCTGATTCGGATTGCTGCCCACCCACAGCTGCAGGTTTTCTTTCTTATGACTCAGTTCTGTCAAAGTATGCCGGCCTTCGAAACAAACGTTTGAACTTTCAATTTTCATATTTTCACCTCCTTGTGATATTAACCAAAGCCGCAATCCTTTTTTGCTTTGGTATAGGTACATATTTGTATATATATATTTTATCGGAAAAATCCTCATTATTCTTTATAGAATGTTCATCTGATCTGTGAACTATGATACAATATAATTGTATCGATACAATTATATTAATAGGAAGTGGGAATATGGGTGATGCAATATCTCCGAAGGATATGGGAATTAGTATTGATAGAAATGAAGGGAGCCCAATATATATACAGCTATATGAACAACTAAAGGGGTATATTACCGAGGGCATATTGCCTGAGGACAGCAGGCTTCCTGCCATTAGGAGCTTTGCAGAGTACCTGGGGGTAAACAATATAACCGTTGTAAATGCCTATAAGCTTCTGGAAGACAATAAGCTTATATATAAGAAGGTAGGAAGCGGTTCCTTTGCAATGCCCTTAAAGGACGAGATAAATCTACGAAACGATGCGGTTACTGTAAGCGATGAAATAGAGTTTGATACAGATGTGGGTACCGGCAATGATATGATAAACCTTTCGACAGCTTCGCCCGATCCTGAGCTTTTCCCTGTGGGAGATTTCAGGAGAGTACTTAATGAGGTGTTGGAACGTGATGCAGGAAGGGCTTTCATGTACCATGAAAGCATGGGCTATAAGCCCCTTAGGGAATCAATTACGGAGTATCTAAGGACATGCGGTGTTGAATCGGAAGCTTCCGGTATTCATGTAATTTCGGGAGCCCAGCAGGGTATAGATATTGTTTCCAGGGTTCTGCTTGCAAATGGGGATTACGTATTTGTAGAAAGCCCTACCTATAACGGCGCAGTAGCCGTATTCAGGTCAAGAGGAGCAAAAATCATAGAAATACCGCTTTTGTCAGATGGGCCTGATATGAAGGAATTGGATAAAATGCTTAAGCTCATAAAACCCAAATTTATTTATGTAATGCCCAACTTTCAGAATCCAACAGGCTGCACCTATTCAGAAAGGAAACGCAAGCATCTTCTTTTGCTTTGCAGAAAATATGATGTTATGGTGGTCGAAGATGATTACATGAGTGACCTGAGCTATCTTGATAAAGTGGAAAAACCTCTAAAAGGGCTTGATAAAGAAAACAGGGTAATATATATCAAAAGCTTCTCAAAAATATTTATGCCGGGGCTTAGAGTAGGGTATATGATAATTCCGGACTCAATTAAAGAAAAGGTTATGAATATGAAGTATATGACAGATATATCAACATCCGGACTTATGCAAAGGGTATTGGATCTTTACTTCAGGAGCGGAACTTGGGATAAACACCTGAAATATATGAAAAAGGAGTATAGTGTAAGGTATATTGAAGCGGTAAGAGCAGTTAAAAAGCATCTTAGAGAGGCGAGTTTCAGCCAGCCCTACGGGGGGCTTAACCTATGGATAAAACTGCCTGCAGGGATCTCGTCCTCGGAGCTTTTTGAAAGATGCAAAGAAGAAAAAGTACTTTTTACTCCCGGAACAGTATTTATAAAGACTGCCAAGGGAGAGCAGTATATGAGGATTAGTTTTGCAGGTGCCGGCCCTTTGCAGATAAATGACGGAATATCTACAATAGGACGGGTAATGGAGAAAATGAAAAGCAATGCAAAAAGGGCTTAAAATGTAATAGTGTTTGATGATTATTAAAATAGCTAAAAGGGAATAATTGAGGTTGGGAAACTCTATGTCAGAATCGGAGGTAAGCGATGAAGGAGATCTACATAGGCATAGATGTCGGATCAGTAAGCACAAATGTGGTTGCAGCAGACAACGACCTCAACATATTGTCAAAGCAATATATTAAAACAAACGGTCAACCCCTGGAATCGGTGAAACAATGCTTAAGACGTCTAAGGGAAGAATCCGGCAATAATATAAAGGTACTGGGAGCAGGGGTTACGGGCAGCGGCAGACAGCTTACCGGTATAATGATAGGAGCTGATGTAGTAAAAAACGAGATAACCGCTCATGCAGCTGCAACAACTGCATATTTTCCGGAAGCCAGGACCATATTTGAAATCGGCGGGCAGGATTCCAAGATAATAATACTTAAAGACGGCATGGTAATAGATTTTGCTATGAATACGGTGTGTGCGGCAGGCACGGGCTCCTTTTTGGAGCACCAGGCAGAAAGATTGAAGGTAAATATAGAGGACTTTGGGGATCTTGCATTATCAGCTGAGAAGAATGTGAGAATTGCTGGGAGATGTACTGTATTTGCAGAGTCCGATATGATTGCCAAACAACAGTACGGATTTTCAAAGGCTGAGATTATTAATGGTCTGTGTGAAGCTCTTGTAAGGAATTACCTGAGCAATCTCGGAAGGGGGAAGAAGCTTGAACCTCCTTTCGTATTCCAGGGGGGTGTAGCTGCCAATAAAGGTATCAAATCTGCCTTTGAAAAGGAGGTACGACATAGAATTGTAGTACCGGAGCATTATAATGTTATGGGTGCAATTGGCGCGGCAATACTTGCCAGGGATTGCGCTGCAAATGCCGGTGAAACAACAAAATTCAGGGGTCTTGAGATAGAGAACTCTGATTTTACACCCTCAAGTTTTGAATGCAGGGGCTGTGACAACTTCTGCGAAGTAATAAAAGTAGAAATAAATAAGAAGGTTGTTGCAATGTGGGGAGACCGATGTGGGAAATGGACCAATTCAATAACTAATTGAATTTTTAGCTGCTTAAACCGCTTTTTTTAAAAAAGAGTGCATATATTTATCCCTTTCGTAATAACTTTATATAAAGACATATAATGGACTAAGATGGGAGGGATATTTATCAAATCAAAAATTATTATAGTAACCAAGAAAAGTCTTATTGTATATGCTGCACTATTACTTATTCTGGTTATCGGATTGGTCTTATTGTTTACATTAAGAAATAATGAGGTAGGGCTTGCTGCCTCAGGCTATACATATCTCAGGTATAATGATGGAATATACGTGGGCATTGAGAAAACAGAATCCGGAGATGTTAAAGCGGAGGTGACTATAAGGAACTCAAAGATAAAAGATATTAAGCTTATTGAAATACCTTCCGATTATATAAGCAATAACCCTAATATCAAGGATGAAATATCAGACATAATCTATACGACAATAAAGTCACAGAATGTAGCGGCAGCAAACGATTTAGGGAATTCCTCCTATGTAATGGGCAAGGTGATAAAGGCAGTAAGAAATGCTCTTAACGAATCGTTGATTAATTAATAAAATGCATCTCGCGATGCATTTTTTATTGTTTTACCCTGCAGTCAGGGCAAAGGCCGAAAAAGTAAAGTTGCTGGTGGATCAGTTGATAACCTGTTTTTCTTTCTACCTGCTCCGCAAGATCAAAAACCATTTCATCACCGACATCTTCAACTTTGCCGCAGGCTGTGCAAATAATATGGGGATGTTGATTAACATTTGCATCGTATCTGAATTTATCTTCCCCGACATTAAGCTCTTGGACCAGCCCAAGCTCTTTAAATACTTCAAGGGATTTATACACAGTGGCAAGGCTCATTGTGGGATACTCCGGCTGAAGCTTGCTGTATAGCGTATCTACACTTGGATGTTCCTTTGTATTACTTAATATGTCGTAAACTGCTATACGCTGGGGGGTTACCTTATAGCCCTTTTCCTTTAAAAATTTAATTAAATCAAACATAACCATTCCTCCGGTGAGATTATTTTAATGGGTATGGGGATATAACGCGACGGCGGGAGCGTATCCCCCGCCTCGTAAAAAGCTTTGATAAATTTTTATAAAAACTATAATATAATAAGAATAATGTTAGAATTTGTATTTGTCAATACATATTCATGTACATCAGGAAGTTGCGTTTCGTCGTCCCCTAAAGCCCGGCAGCCATTTTGACCATCTTCTGGTGCCCGGGATCAACTCTGCTTCCACTGTGAGTTTTGCTGTTTCTAAAGTGTATGCAAAAATGGCCCTTCATCCCATTATCTTTTATGGATTCACCCCCGTGGGGCATCCCGTTCATGGAGGCGGCTATTTTGCGTTCGGTGCTGTTGCTGTCTTTTATTGTTAAAATAATAGCCCTTCTGTCCCAACTCCATTTCCCGCCATATATGCTTTTCATAATTTCAGTATCCTTGGAAGTTAAGGGTTCGGTATCGGAATGCTTCCCGCCGTATAATCTTCTGACCCTGAAGGATTTGCCTGTATCGATATCGGTTACTGTACCTTCATCACCTTTCTTAAACATATGCTGTACTTCTTCGAACCAATCAAGGTATTCGCCTTTTTCGCCAGCGGTGCGGGGATTTCCTCCGGAATCCTCCGCTGCTTCTTTATCGGGGTTATCGGGGATTTTTATTTCCTGTCCTATCTGAATAATTGTATCGCTGCCGAAACCATTTTCATTATTTATTGATTCTGCGCTGACCCCAAAATCCTCTGCTATTGACTCTATTGTATCCCCTTCCTTAACGACATAGACATCATTGTTATATTCGTATATATTGCCTAGCTCTGAGCTGTCCTGAAGGGGCGCCGGGGAGGCATTATCCACAGATACGGGTTCAGCCGGTTTCACCGGGGAAGGTTTAATAACTTTTACTACATTGGGAATAATAATCTCGTCATTTATGCCGAGTATGCTTTTTTCAGTAAGATTGTTATATTGAAGTATGGAATTTACAGACACGTTATAGTCGGCTGCTATATCCCATATAGTATCACCTTTCTTGATTTTATACCGGACATTTACCTTGGTGGTGTCTTTCCTGGCAGATGCTGAACGGCTGGGAATCGTAATATTTCCTCCGGTAAGATCGTTAAGCTTTTTTATTGTCATAGGGCCTATTATTCCGTCAGCATCCAATTTGTTTTCCTCTTGAAATTTTATTACTGCTTTTTCTGTGATTTCCCCGAAATAGCCTGTACATACATCATTAAAGAAACCTAATTTCTCCAGCGCTGCCTGGATTGACGCTATTTCTGCAGATTTATCCCCATTTTTGAAAACATTTGCATCAGCATAGGTGAAAATTGTCATTGCGAAGGATACCATCAAAGAAAGTGCAGCAATGAAGGTTCTTTTGTAAAAGTTGCTTTTCAATCGGATATCTCCTCTCAAATTGCTTGCAAAACAGAAGAAAAATTAAGCCTGTCTGATTTATTTCATTATACTACAGCATCATAATTATGTGAAGCCAAATATTACTATTTACAGAATATTTAGTATGTGCAGGAAATACATGATGTAAATCGAATTAAATAATAGAAGACATAGACCTCGGGGCGCAAACAACATCCTGCCGCAGCGAATATGAAAAAGGCGAACAAGCATACCGGGGCATACTTGAAACAAAAAACCAAAGGATATAGGGGTAGGTATGAGCACAAAAGAGTTTATGCTTGAACAGAGCGATATTATGCAGAGAGGAAAAAGCCGGGAAGACAGAAAGGGTAAAGGAGTGTTTTACACTCCTCCTGAGGTTGTAGAAAGAATTACCGAAAGTGCATTGTCAGGGATTGACCTGTCAGCCGATCCTTATGTCAGAATATTGGATCCTGCCTGTGGAACCGGGCTTTTCCTTGCAAAGGCTTTTGAGGTGTTAAAAAGGAAATTCGAAGAAAACTATGCCATTATACTGGATAATAACAGAGAGCTGGCTGGAAAGCTAGAATGGGACGGTATCGGGAGCTTTATTGCAGAAAACAATCTGTGGGGTGCCGATATTGACAGGGAGGCATTAAATATGGCAAGGGAAATACTGATGAAGCTTGCGGGGGAAAAAAGCAGCCCAAACCTTATATGCGCTGACAGCCTTATAAGCGGCAGTACAGTTCAAATCAGTCTGTTCGACGATGTGTCGCAAGAAGAGCGCGAATTCTGGAACAACAATTATGATTATATATTGGGAAACCCGCCTTATATAGGGCATAAGCAGGTACCGGCAGAAAGGAAAAAAGTGCTGCAGCAGTTGTACAAGGGTATTTACAGGGATAAGTCCGACATATCCTATTGCTTTATTAAAAAGGGGATAGACCTTTTAAAAGAAGGCGGGAGTTTAAGCTTCATTACTTCAAGATATTTCATGGAGGGGCCATCGGCAGCGGGGCTTAGGAAATATATTGCCGACAACTGCACCATTGTCGAAATAGTAGACTTTTATGGGAGAAATGTTTTTCGGGATGCGGGAGTGGCATCCTGCATAATTACACTGAGGAAAGGAAGCTATAATAGTGAAACGTCTGTTTTTAAGCATAAGAAGGATGCAGACGCTGCCAACGGAGAATTGTTTGCCCCATCGAACTTTGAGTATTTTACAATAAACAGATCAAATTTGAGGCATGAGGGCTGGCTGCTTATTAACCCTGAACAATATGGGATATTTTCCGCTGCAGATGCAAAAGACGGCTTGGAGCTGAGTAGTATTGCAGACAGCTGCCAGGGTATTATTACAGGCTGCGACAGAGCTTTTATAGTAAGCAGAAATGAAATTGAAGAATACGACATCGAAGAGTCTTTGTTAAAGCCTTGGATCAAGAACAGCGATATTCAGAGACATGGTATAAAAGCAACGGAGAGATTCTTGATATACTCGGATTTTATTGAGATTGAGGAAGACTATCCAAATGCTATAAAATTTATTGACCGATACAGGGATAGGCTTCAGGAAAGAAGAGAATGCAAATTAGGGGTAAGAAAGTGGTATCAGCTGCAGTGGGGCAGAAATAATGGAATTTTCGAAACTCCAAAAATTGTGTATCCCTTTAAATCCGCAAACAGCCGCTTTGTAGTAGATAATGCGGGCAACTATTGCAGTGCGGATATATATTGCCTCAAAATAAAAAAGGAATACGAAGGCAGAATTACATTGGAATATATTTCTGCCATACTTAATTCCAGTCTTTTTGAGTTCTACTTTAAATGCTATGCAAAAAAAATAAGCGAAGACCTCTATGATTATTACCCTAATACCGTTCTTAGAATGAAGATTCCCATGCCCGAACCCGGAAATCCTATTGAAAAAATGGCCTCTGAGATAAAAAAATGTAAAAGCAGGGATAGCATGAAAGATATTATATATGAAATAAACAGGGAAGTATATAGGTTATATGGATTAAGCAATAAACAGATTAAGATTGTTGAAAACGGAATATGACGCATGAGGAGAAGAATGCGACATAATAGCCCTCAAGTTTGTTGATTCCATTGGGGAGAATTACATAGTATATCGATGCACACGGGTTATGATTTTGACAGGCCATAGGCATAGTAAAAAGCTAGATATTCTTTTCTGTGGGCTGCCTGTGGAAC
>JAKPKE010000221.1 GCA_029553855.1 Bacillota bacterium
AATTTATTCAATAATGTTTCGTTGGGAGAATACTTCAGAAGCTTTATGGCATATGGACTTATTGCTTTTGCACTTATTATGAATATTAAACATGATGAAGACGGATTGGGGAAAGGGGGTCAGGCTTGAAATATTCCCTAAAATATTCTCTTATATAGTAAGTGCAGGCACGACATAAGGCAGCTTATTGATAGAAATATATCCTCTTGGTATAATATAGATATAATTACCAGTAGGATTCTTGCAAAAGTGCAAAAAATCTTCATTAAAATCTTGTTATGAAGCAAATAGAAGAAACCGTTGAGGGAATGGGATATTAAGCAGTGACTGTTTTATCGGAAGAATTTCAAAGGGTTATCTGCATTGAGATAATTGTCCTCCTGACGTGCCTGGCCCCATAATTATGTGAGGTGAAGAGCATGAAAGCTCAAGATATTGCATACAAATCAGGCTTAATCAGAACTAAATACGGCAGACCCGGAATCAGCAGCAACATGGTTTACAGAAACCGTCTGTATAACAGACTGAACAAGGCCCTTGATCATAAACTCACAGTTGTGACGGCGCCTGCTGGCTACGGCAAATCTGTGGCGGTTAATGAATGGCTGAATTTCAGCGGAGTGCCTTTTGCATGGGTATCCATTGATGAGAGCGACAATGATCCTGTGATTTTTGGGAAATACATATGTGCCGCGCTGGATGTTATTGTAAGGGATATCAGTTTGGAGGCTTCCTATGCTTTTTCTTCACAAGAGCTTTTAAATTCAAATATTCATTTAAGTATTCTGATAGACAAGCTTTCCGATGCAGCTTCAGATTTTGTACTTGTCTTGGACGATTTTCACTATATAACAGATAAACGTATATTGAAAAACTTATCATACTTAATAAGCTTCCTGCCGCCTAAAATGCATATCGTAATAATAAGCAGGACCGAACCGGACTTGAAGCTGGCAAAACACGGGATAAAGGGGGATTTGACCATATTAAGGTCAAACAGTCTTCAATTTCAGCAAGAGGAAATTGCGAAATTCTATGAAGCTCGGGGATTATATCTTACCGGCGAAGCTGTCAGGAGGATCGAACGCTATACCGAAGGCTGGGCAGCCGCTCTTGTTGCAGTCGCGATGTCTATGGAGGAAGAAGAAGACCAGGATAAGGTGATAAACGGACTTGCAAGCTGTGATAAACGTATCTACCGATACCTGCAGGATGAGGTAATAAGTTCATGGCCGGAAGAGAACCGCAGCTTTATTCTGAAAACCTCTATACTGGATATGCTTTGCGGGCCCTTGTGCGATGCCGTGACAGGCAATGGCAGCGGCAGCCGGATACTTGAAATTCTCAAAAAGAGAAATGGATTTCTTACATCCCTGGATAATGATAACATCTGGTATAGATATCACTATATATTTAAAGAGTTTCTGGATAAACTGCTGACCGAATCAAATATCAACAAGAAAGAGCTTAGCTATAAAGCGGCTGAATGGTATGAATATAACGGATATCTTAATAAAGCGATTGAATATTACCTGCAGGCGGAATACTACGAAAAGGCTATGGCCCTTATTACTATGCAAATCAAGGAGATTATACAATCGGGAGAGTATTATACAATACAAAAATGGATAGATAAACTGCCGGGAAAATATAAGAAGGACAGCTTTGCCATTGCTTCCTTCCATACATTTTACTATACCGAAATGAGCCTGTTTGATGATGCATGGAAATCCATAAAAAGGATGGAGATGATTCTATCAGGGAACAAGGAAACTGAACAGGTATTCAATTTTGAAAATAGGCAGTTCATAGAATTATGCAAAGCAAATATGGCATTACGGCAGGGAAACTTTGAAATGCTTGGTGCAATAATTGAAAGGGCTTCACAGATTGCTAAAGAGAAATCGGTTAAGATGTCGGATTATATAGAATGCAATTTTTCTGATATTTATTTATACAGAAGTTCAACAAACAAGCTGGTAAAGCTTGCAGGAGAAGACTCTGAATGTTTTCATAGGTTTGTAAGCAATTACAGGGCAATGCTTCCCAAAGCCCCGGGATATGCACCTCTGGCTGAAGGGGAGTACTATTATGAAATCAACAGGTTTACTGATGCGATTCCCTGCCTGCTTTCGGCAATGAATGAAGCAATTGACGCCGGATGTCCCGGAGCACTTATACCTGCAGTGGCGACAATTGCACGAATAAAGAGGGCACAGGGGGATCCGGACGGAGCATTAGCTGCCGTGCAGGAACATGAAGGATGGCTTCGGAAGCAGGGGAAACCCCATTGGATTTATCTGCTTAATGCCTTTAAGGCCCGTCTATATGTTGATTCCGGAGACATGGAAAAGGCAGATAAGTGGTTTACTTCATGTAAATTAGGCATCTATCATGAAATAAGCCGGACAAAAGAATTTGAGCTGATTACATATGCAAGGGTTTTGATAGAGAAGGGCCAGCTGAATGACGCGGACATACTGCTTAAAAGGCTTTTGATTTTCGTCGAAGGAGCAGCACGGCTTCACAGTGAGGTTGAGATACTTAATTTACTGGCTGTTGCAGCTGCCAAAATGGGCAATGAAGAGCATTCAATGAGCTGCCTTGAAAAGGCTCTGAAAATAGGCAGTGATGAAGGATATATGAGAAGCTTTGCAGATGAACTTGCATCTATGTGGCATTTACTGAAAATGTATATAAGACTCCGGGGAAAGCAGAATGAACTTGCAATCTACGCCGGCAAACTGTTTAAGCTTGAAGCATATAGTGCAAAGGTGACAAAACTGGCGAAAGGCGGAAGCAGGTATTTGACAACACTGCTTACTCCCCAGGAAAACAAGGTTTTGCAGCTCCTTGCGTTCGGAAGGTCAAATATTGAGATAGCGGAGGAATTGGGTATAGCCCTTAGTACCGTAAAATATCATAATGTTAACCTTTTCGGAAAGCTGGAGGCTAAAACCCGCCTTGAGGCGATTAATAGGGCAAGAATGTTAGGACTGCTTGATTGAAAATTTCATAGACTGGTTAATATATATGTCGTGAAAAAGATTTATCATTACAAAATTAGTTGATGCGTCTAATTTTGTACTATCAAATATGTATTTTTCACGACATATGAATGGCGGAAAATGTTTCGTGCCATTTGAATTCAATGTAATTTGTTTGGCACGAAACATATAGTAAACGATTGCTGTGCTGATTTTATGCAGGCAGTCTTTTTTTGCGTAAAAATAACAAGAAATGCAGGAAACCTATACTTTAGTATGGGTTAAGGAAAGACAATATGCTTTATAATATTTATACGAATGATAGATACATGCTTTTCAAATGAGGCTTGACATTAAATAAGCAAATTTGTAAAGGGGGAGAAAAATGAAAAGGCGGTATATGAAAAGAATACTGTCGCTTCTTATGACTCTATGCATTGTAGTCTCTGCATTACCACCTTTGACTATAACTGTTGATGCAGAGGAAAGCGATGACAAGACCAGCATGGAAATAGCAGGGGGATGGGGTTTTGACACATCACAGCCGGAAAGCTCCAAAGAGCGTGAAGCTTTTGGGGAAAACCCAATAAAGGCATATGAGGACACCGTAACCATCTTCGGCGAAGTGCCGTTGGAGATCGCTGTGGTAGGCAGCAGTATCTCCTTATATGATGATTATCGTATATATAATGAGGAAGAAAGAGGAGATATCTATTATTATGACAATATCGAAGCCAGGCAGTATTCCCACAAGCTGCAAATTGGAAACAGCGGCGGGTATGATAATGTCCGTGATATCACCTGGGCAAGTGAAAGAGATGTCCGGCCTGCCACAACCGTAGCGGCCGACATGGATGGTGACGGTGTGGATGAAATCGTACGCTACTTTATTGATATCAATTATAACGGGAGTGATATAAATAAACGTGACGGAGATATAAAAGATTTCAATGCCGGGGTCGCAGGGTACAGTGCGGATTTCAGGCTGCAATGCATTAATTCTCAAACAGGCACGAATATTGACCGGCTTAAGCTTCGCACCGTGTCAAAAACAACCATACCGGACTTTTACATTCCCGACAGTATCTACTATTGGAGTTCTTACATGCAGATAACCGCAGGCGACTATGACGGCGACGGCAAGGAAGAAATTGCTATTGCAGTTCCCGGCAGCTCAAGAAGCTATGGAAATATATATATTTACGGGATAGAGGGCGGCAGTTTTGTACAGGAGTATTCATCTGAAATCATATTTTACTCCTGTTTTGGAAGTAATGATAATCAAAAACAATTTACAGCCATTCATCTTGCATCCGGCGACGCGGACAATGATAAAACCGACGAACTCGTTTACACACATACCAGGGACTTATTGACTGTAGATGAAAACACTACTATGAGAATTGTCGATCATAAAAACGGCGCTTATACACCCGAAGCCAGCAGAACGATAAAATTCGGGAACAATGAAATCAATGAACATCTTGTGGGTAATGCAGGCGTTACGGTAGGGGACATAGACAACGACGGTTTAAACGAAGTTATTGTAGGCGGTTTTATGGTAAATAAAAATGAACAGGATGCCATGTACACCTTTACCAAGGAAGACGGAACCACGAAAGAATTCAAGTATTATCACGAGCTGGCCATGTCATATATGAAATATGACAAAAATTCAAAAGCTTATGGAAATTTTAAAGGCTTTACAGTTTTTCGTGATGATGAAAATATGGCCTGGACTGCTTCCGGCAGCAGTGATACCAGATACAACGAGAACCCGGCTCTTAAGCTATCCAGCAGCGCTCGGTACAGAAACGCGCAAAATTGGACCATACCCATACAGTCGGTGAGTCTTACCGGATATGTAAACGGCAGAACCAACGATCAGATTTTTTTTGGAAATTGTATGTATTATTATGATGCCGGTTCGGGGAAATTCAAAGTATATGATGACAGCGGCAAGGCAGACGGCAGTACGGTTGCATATAATAGCTTTGATGCACCTGTATCTGCTATTACCTCATTGATTCGCGGAAGCTTCCTGGCTCCGGGAGAAGCCTATGTAAAAAGTGAAGGCAGAGAGCAGCTTCTTATTTCGTATGCCGGAAAGAACTGCCTTGATCATAATCATCACTTTGAGATTGCAATGATGTATGAGAGTTCGGCCGGTACTTCCATGGATGTGCAAAAAAAGGTAAACTATCTTGCCAGGACAGGGTCTGATAATTTTTATCAGCTTGATTTCTATCCCACGGTTTGTGCCCCCAATATGGACAATGATGCGGTTTTTGTACAATATATCGGTTATGAGTTTACCTATTCCAAGCCGGAGGTATTGACGGTGCTTGCGTCAATTCCCTATTATGAGGATATTTACAGTGCCTATCCTATATGGGAACCCGGCTCTACCTATCTCAGCAAGTCCTCGGGCACCTCACAAACAGACATGGGATTTACCGAATTCAGTCTGGGGTGGTATTTGAGTTTTGAACAGGATATAAGCTTTTTGGGATTAAAAATAGCTTCTTTTGAGATGGAGGTAAACGTTTCTGCCAACATCAGTCATGAATACAGTCATACTATAGAAAGAGAAAGCTCTGTTACATATGAAACCAACGGCGGGCAGGACTCCGTAGTAATGGTATCCTCGCCCCTGGACATGTATTATTATAGATATTATGAGGAAAACGCAACCTATTCAACAGCATATCCCTATGCCATAAAAAGCGACCCAACCACTTGGGGGACCATGGCTGTCTCACTCCCAAGCGCACCGCAAACTCTGGTATTCCCGGTTGAGAGATATAATGAGCTTGCCGGAAAATTCGATATGGATATTATTGACGGTGACTTCTGGATTCATAACTCAGGGGATCCCGGCACGTATCCCACCTCTGTAAGCCAGTTTAAGAATGCCGGCAATATATTGTCTTCGGACAGCAGTATCAGCGCTACATCAGGTTCCGGTTCGGTGACTACCGAGCTTACAATCAGCGAAAGCGTCGAGAATGCCTATACTGTTTCCCTCACCATGGGAGCGCGTGTCGGTGCGGGTGCCGGCGGATTTACCATGGGAGCAACATTTGAAAACACTTTGGGTTTTGGCGGAGCCAAGGCCAGCTTCAGGGGAACTACAATTGGGGCTACTATAATGAATTTTCCGGGCGATAATTATGATACCTCCAAGTACTCACTAACCACAAGACTTCATTCGTACATGACGGAATTTAACGGTAAGAATATAATGGTGTTGTATTATACCGTATCTCAGGTAATGGGACTGCCAAAGCTGCCTGACAATTTTCATGCAGCCGGCAGAACAGCCGAAAGCATCAGCCTGGCCTGGGAGGTACCGGAAATAATAAGCTATGCCCTGAGGCCAAATAATTTTGAGCTGCACAGGTATGACAACTATTACAAAAAGTGGTTTGTATTGGATGATAATATTTCAGTACAACCGGGTACTAATTTTTATACCGATACAGATGTTTACCCCAGTGAAATCTATAAATACCGCCTGATTGCAGAGGATGTCACAGGCAGCAGGACTAACTCGGTGACACTGGAAGCAAGCACACTTCCCACCGGCGCCCCGCCGGTAATAGTCTCACAGCCCAGAGATGCCAAAGCGGGAGCGGGAGACAGTGCTGTCTTCGGCATAGTGGCTGAACTGCCGGAAAATGTTGATCCTGCACGATTATATTATCAATGGTATCAACGTAAAAGTGACAGCGACAGTTGGAGTGTCGTATCCGGTGCCAATGAGAAAACATTGACACTTGCCGGTGTCAGCATGGGAATGAACGGTTACCGGTATTATTGTGAGGTGACACGGCTTATTAATAATAGTTTCCCTTTAACTGCAAGCAGTGCTGCAGCCAGGCTGGGGGTTACGGAACAGCCCCCAGGGCTATATACAATAAACTATTCAGCCGGAATTAACGGCAGCGTTTCAGCTTTGGAAGCAGGATACGGGGGCAATTATGGCATAAGCCCAGGAAGCAGTCTCTATGAACAGACCAAGGTAGAGTTTACGGCAAGTCCCAATATTGGCTACAGGGTGAATCAGTGGACAATAAACGGAATGCCTGTTGAAGGCTGTACCGGCAACAATCTGACAATCGACAGTTTGTCCGGGGATATCACTGTAAATGTGGGCTTTACCTACTCAACTTATGATATCACCTTTGATATTGCGGAGAATGAGGAGGAAGGCCAGGGTGATGCAGTCTGGGGCAGCATCAGCGCCAAATATGCCGGCACCTATGTGCTGCCGCAAGGGGAAGCTACCTCCGTTGCAGCTCAGATGCCGGTCACATTTACCGCCGCTCCTGCAATAATCGGCGATATAAAATACACAGTAAAGCAGTGGACAGTAAACGGCGAAACAATAAAAAGCGATAATAGCATATTCATCGGTAAAACCTATACTATAGAAGCTCTTTCCGAAGACACCGCGGTTGAGGTTATGTTCGCAAAAGCGGTGGAATATAATCTTTCGGCAGCTTCTGAGATCAGTAACACTGATGTGGCTTACTTCAACAACGGAACTATTACTGTCCGTGATGACGGTGCTCTGATTCAGGAGGGTGATGCCATTGAAAGAGGCTCAAGGGTGACCATTGATGTCGTGCCCCCTTCCTCGGCACTTGTTTATTCCTGGGAAATCACTCCGGTAGATAAAGATGGGAACGCTGCGGCTCCAACTACTGTACTTGGCAGCCAGTCTTCGTATGTCTTTGATGAATTCTCCTGCAGCTATAAGATAAAGATAACATATGTCATAATTTCTACAAAAACGGTTACTTTTGGCTCCGAAGGGGGGGGAGGTACGGTTACGGCTGCTGTGGGAGTTGGAAATACTTCGGAGACAGGTGCGATAGTAAGCGGCGGCAAAGTGCAGATGTACTCCGATACGGTTTTTACTGCCGCCCCTGATAGTGATGTATTGGGAGTAAAGGGCTGGACAGTGAACGGTATTTATGAAACCAATACTGCCACAAGTCTCATCTTAGAGGGTATTAACAGAAACACTACAGTTAAGGCATTGTTTGAGACTGCCCCTGAGGCAAAGGATTCAATTGCAGCTGTTGAAATCAGTGCCGAAGAGTCGGCAGTAGTCGATGCAGATGCTTTAGCTTATGATATTGACGGAGACAGTCTGATTGTAAGCGGAATAAGAACACCTCCGGAAGCAGGTACTGCAGCTTTAACGCTTGGCAAAGGAGAGAACGACGGCAAAGCCATAATCACAGGAGTCAACAAGGGCGAAGGAAGTGCAGTCCTTACGGTCAGCGACGAAAAGGGTCATAATTGTGATGTCAGTCTGGCAATAAAGGTCAGTAATAACCCACAGAACGAACCTGATGGTCTGAACGGCATAGGACCGACGGTGAAGAACGGCAATGACGGGAAAATAACAGGCTTGATTGCGGGAAAGACCTATCAGTATAAGGAAGCGACAAGCGAAGCATATACAATTATGGCAGCCAACGAGGAAATCTGTGAAATTACAGGGCTCTTAGCCGGAACGTATCTGGTGCGATATGCGCCGGTAACGGGATATGAAGCAGGTAAATCTGCAGAGGTTGTGGTACCCCAGTATGTGCCAAATTCTATTGCCTGCCTTGATAGACTCAGCTATAAGGTAGGCACTGCGGAAGAAACAGAGGTGCCTGACTTTGATAAAGACACTGTTGCTTATAATGTGGAGTTGAATTATGGTGCAGAAAACGATACGAAAATAATTCTTTCCGGTATCCCGGCGGAGGGAAGCGGGGCTTCTGTAACCGAATCAATAAACGGAATCCTAAAATCCGGAAAAGCCACAGCAAAAATTAAAGTTACATCAGAAGATGAAATAACAAATGAAACCTACATTGTAAACTTTATTACAGGGGAAGCACCGAGCAGCGAGGCAAGAATACTGGAGTTCAAGATTAATGTAAATGGGGAAATTGCAGTCGGCACTATTGATGATGATGCAAAGAAAATCGCAGTAACCGTATCGCAGGGAACAGACGTAAGTAATCTTACAGCTGAATTTGTTCTCTCGGATGGAGCAATCTGCCTGACGACAGCAAATGACTTTACAAATCCTGTGTTATACAGAATTCAAGCAGAGAACGGTACAGAAGAAGAATACACTGTGACAGTGACCGAAGCGGGAGCCGGAATATCATATTATAATTTATATGTTGGAGTTGATGAAGACTGTGAATATATGGGCAGAGTCATTGGAGGAGGCTCCTATGAAGAAGGTCAGAAAGTCACTATAGCAGCATTTTCTGAGATTGGTTATAAGTTTACAATCTGGGAAGTAGTATATGAAGAATTAAGCGTCATTGACATTGATATTGAGGAGAACTCTAATACCTTCAGCATGCCGGCTATTGACGGTATAATCATTAATGCATTATTTGAAGCCAAGGATGACCCTGGTGTAACACCGGTTTCAGAAAGCTTTGATAAGTATGACAATGAGGGAACCGTA
>JAKPKE010000233.1 GCA_029553855.1 Bacillota bacterium
ATCAACTCTCTGGCCGGTATATGCACCGCATCATCACCGTAAAAAGCAATCAGATTACGGTGTACAGATAAAGCGGCAGTTCTGGAATGAGTCACTATTAACAGCTTTCTTGATACCGATGAGGCTGTTATGTGGCTTATAAGGGGGCATAAAGAAGTCCCCGGTCCGGACAATCCTACGGGGGTCTGTTTCAACGCTATGCAGTCCGCTACCCCTATAAGCTGAGGGATATCGGAAAAGACCTGTATGAAAGGATTCATTTAGCTAAACATCACCTCTGTCATTCTTCTTGTTATATCTGTTCATAGCTATATCTATACCTTCCGTCACAATACATGTTATTGCTTTTGTCAAGTCCTGTAAAGTGTTGTCTATAATCTCTTTTTCGCTTTTGGGAAATCTGCCCAGCACATAATCCACAGCCTCAATATGCTCATGCTTTCCTATTCCCACTCTTATGCGTATAAACCGGTCGGTACCCAGATGACTGAGAACCGATTTCATTCCGTTACGCGAACCGGCACTTCCTTTATAGCGTATACGAAGTTCTCCCACAGGAATATCCATATCGTCATATATGACAATAAGTCCGGAAATATCAATCTTGTACCAGTCGGTAAGTGCGCGTATACTCTGACCGCTCAAGTTCATGTAAGTCTTAGGTTTGGCAAGAACAACGGGAACGTTATTGATAAAGCCTTCCCCGACATTGGCCTGACAGAGATTTTTTTTAACCTTGATAGAATAAACATCGGCTAATTTGTCAACCGCCATAAAACCGATGTTGTGTCTTGTGTTTCTGTATCTGAGCCCTATATTTCCCAGCCCCGCTATTAAATATCTGTCCATCACTTTTCGTTTCTTCCGCCGCCCGGCATTTTGAAAAGAGCGGACATGGAGGTATTGGTATATATCTTGTAGATAGCCTCGGAAAACAATTTTGCAACGCCTACTACCTCTATCTTATCTATCATCTTTTCCTTGGGTATCGGTACGGTATCCAGAAGATACATTCTCTCAATCTTGGAATTCTTGATCTTTGTCACGGCATCGGCCGATAATACTCCGTGTGTGGCATATACCAATACTCTTTTTGCTCCCATATCCACAACGGTGTTTGCGGCTTTGGTTATGGTACCTGCGGTATCTATCATGTCGTCAATTATAATCGCGGTCTTACCTTCTATATCCCCGATTATATTCATCACTTCGCACTCATTGGCTTTTTCTCTTCTTTTGTCGATAATGGCAATGGAAAGGTCGGTTAAATCCGCCATCTTTCTTATTCTGTTTACCGACCCCATATCCGGTGCAACCAATATGAAATCCGACTTATCTTGCCCTTTCATAATATCTATAATCATATCGGAGAATATTATCAAACCTTCGAGATGATCTACGGGTATATCGAAAAATCCCTGAATCTGAGGTGCATGCAAGTCCATAGTCAGTATTCTGTCCACACCGGCGGTGGTAAGTAAGTTTGCTACAAGCTTTGCGGAAATGGGATCTCTTGCACGAGCCTTTCTGTCCTGTCTTGCGTAACCGAAATA
>JAKPKE010000248.1 GCA_029553855.1 Bacillota bacterium
ATATGGGCAAAAAGAGAAAAACAGATCGAAAGAGTGGTGAAAAATACGGGTCGGATGTATGGCAGCTTACAGGGGATTGTGGGCAGCACTTTACCGGAACTGGAATCGCTTGAACTGAAGGCACTGGAAGGGGAGTAAAGGCAGTGTTTAATAAATAGGGAGGGTATGAATTAATAAACATGTTTTCGGTGCTTAGTGGTAAGGACGTAAATAATATGCTCAGTTTCGTCAATCATATATATAATTCTGTAATTACCTATCCTAAGGGAAAATTCGCCTTTGTGGTTGCCGACGAGTGGTTTACCTTGAAGAGGCAATGCCTCAAGAGATTCTATCTTTTTGATAATCCGTTGGAAAAGCTTTCTGTCGCAACGGTGGAGATGGTCAATATCTGCTATAGCTTCATCGGAAAACTGTATGGCGTATTTCACTTGAGGCTGTACCGTTCTTTCACTGCATCGAGAGAGGTAGTCCTGCCCGCTTTGACCTGTTCTTTTGCCCGTGCTATAGCCTCGCACTCTTCCTTGTCGGACAGAATGTCGAGGGTTTCAATAAGTCCTTTGAATTCTTCGGTACTCAGGATAATGGCCTTGTCGATTCCATTCTTTGTGATGGTAAACCTGTCGTATTTTTCCTCGACGTCTTTAATTAGCGACGACAGATTTTTTTTTGCTTCTGCAAGGGAGATGGTTCTTGTCATGGCTTTACTCCTTGGACGGTTATGTCATGACCATAATTATAGTCTGTTTATTACGAAAAGGCAAAGCAATTCGATAAATTTTAAACATAGAACGATATCTATGGAGGTTTAAATGACATTTAACGAACAAGAATTACAAACTATTAGCCTCAGAGGCATTGTTGCATGAGAGAAGAGGAGGGAGAATGATGGACGATACCATCTATAAAATAGCTATTGCCGGGTTTTTGCACGACATCGGGAAATTTGCCGAAAGAGCGGATATGCCGGTTAGTAAGGAATATTTGAATAATAACGCCGGATTATATCAACCATATTATAAAACACAAAACAGGTATACCCACAAGCATGCTGTGTATACTGCAGCTTTTATCGAAGAGAACGAGAAGTATCTTCCTCCCCAATTTAACAAAGCCAACTGGGGACTTGGCGACTCTTTCATAAATCTTGCCGCAATGCACCACAAACCGGAAAGCCCTCTTCAGTGGATTATTGCAATAGCCGACAGGGTAAGCAGTGGTTTTGACCGTCAGAAATTTGAAGATTATAATCTTGAAATAAAGGTCAAAGATTATACAAAGACTCGTCTTATACCATTGTTGGAGGGCATTTCACTTGAAGAAAATTCAAGAGATGATTCGTTAGATGCTTACAAATTCAGATATCAACTCAAA
>JAKPKE010000283.1 GCA_029553855.1 Bacillota bacterium
TATTGTAATATATATATAATGGCAAGTAAGGTAAATATGCCAAAACAAATAATAAGGAGGTAATTGTGTGACAACTAAATCAAACTCACAGAATCTTAGTATGCTTGAAAAGACTTTCAAGCTGAAAGACCATAATACCAATGTAAGAACTGAGATAATTGCGGGTATCACGACTTTTATGACAATGGCTTATATCATAATAGTAAACCCGTCAATTCTCAGTGTAACAGGCATGGATGCCCCGGCATTGGTTACTGCAACCTGTTTGGCATCAGGATTAACCACAATCCTCATGGCATTCCTTGCAAACTATCCCTTTGCACTTGCGCCGGGTATGGGGCTTAACGCATTTTTTGCATTCGCGGTTGTAGGAGCTATGGGCTACAGCTGGCAGTTAGCACTTACAGCGGTATTTGTAGAAGGTATAATATTTATTATTATGTCCTTGTTTAAGGTGAGGGAAGCAATTATCGATTCAATTCCGATGAACCTCAAATACGCAGTTAGCGTGGGAATAGGTTTGTTTATATGCTTCATAGGTCTGGTTAATGCAGGAATAGTTAAAGCCGGTGAAGGGACAGTAGTTGCTCTTGGAGATATGAAGAGCGCGCCGGTCTTATTAGCTCTTGCAGGTCTGGTTATTACGGGTGTTTTGCTCTATAAGAAAGTAAAGGGAGCACTTTTTATAGGCATAATAGCTACAACGGTAATAGGAATTATTGTAGGTGTTGCAAAGCTTCCGGCAAGCATAGTCCAGCCGCCGCCGTCTTTGGCACCTATAGCAATGGCTCCTTTCAGAGTATCTTGGTCGGAGGTATTCAGTACAAAATTCCTGGTGGTAATATTTACATTTCTTTTTGTTGACATATTCGATACAGTCGGAACAGTTATAGGAGTAGCTTCAAAAGCAAATATGCTTGATAAGAACGGAAAGCTTCCAAAAGCCAGCCAGGTACTTTTGACAGACGCCATAGGTACGGTTATGGGAGCATTGTTCGGCACAAGTACTGTAACAACATATGTTGAAAGTGCTTCAGGCGTTGCGGAAGGCGGCAGGACGGGGCTTACCGCGCTGACAACAGGTATACTTTTCCTTCTGGCACTATTCTTCTCGCCCTTATTCCTTATAGTACCGGGTGCGGCAACGGCGCCGGCACTTATACTTGTAGGGCTGTTTATGATGGAACCAATTGCAAAAGTAGACCTGAAGGATTACACAGAGGCCATACCTGCATTCCTGGCTATAGTCATGATGCCGTTTGCATACAGTATCGCTGAAGGCATTGTGTTTGGAATGCTGGCATACACCCTTATAAAAGTTCTCACAGGAAGGGCAAAGGAAGTATCAGTAACAATGTACATACTTTCAGTAATATTCATAATTAGATTTATTGCAATGTAAAGTTTTTTAAAAATCCGGTCAGGGAATGAGTTTTCTGATCGGTTTTTTTCTATCTGATTAGGCCAATCAGGCAGTGGCTAATATCAGCATTAAACTAGAGAGGGGTATTCGGATGAGGGATATTATTATGGCTCTGGTAGATGTAGCTGCAGGAAGGGCAAAGGCACAGATGGTTTTCAAAAACATAAATCTTGTTAACGTTTTTACCGGTGAAATCTATAAGACCGACGTGGCAATCCATGACGGATATATAGCAGGAATAGGCGAATATACCGGTGCTACCGAGCTTGATATGGAGGGCAAGTACCTCACTCCCGGTTTTATGGATGGACATGTACATATTGAGTCATCTATGGTTACTCCGGGAGAATTTGCAAGGGCTATTGCACCAAAGGGTACGACAACTATAATTGCAGACCCCCATGAAATAGCCAATGTAAAAGGTATAGCCGGGATAAAATATATCCTCGAAGGGACCGAGAACCTGCCTGTCGATGTGTACATAATGCTTCCTTCCTGCGTACCGGCAACACCCTTTGAGAACTCAGGAAGCGTGCTTAAGGCGGAGGACCTGATGGAATTGATAAACCATCCAAGGGTGCTGGGACTTGGTGAGCTTATGGATTTTACAAATGTCATACATAATGAGAAATCCATAATGAACAAGATAATATTGGCAAGGAACTCAAACAAATTCATTGACGGACACAATCCTTTGCTTAGCGGAAGGGAACTGAATGCATATGTGGCGGCCGGCGTAAGAACTGAACATGAGTGTATAAGTGCGGAAGGAGCAAAAGAGCGGCTGCGATTGGGAACTCATTTAATGTTCCGGGAAGGGTCGGTTGCAAAAAATGTCATTGATTTAATACCCGCTCTAAATGAAAGCAGTATAGCAAGATGCATGTTCTGCACAGATGACAGGCATCCTGAAGATATACTGACCAGCGGGCATATTGACAACAACATAAGGCTGGCGATCCGGCACGGGGTAGATCCGGCAAAAGCAATCCAAATGGCGACTCTTAATGTGGCAAGATGTTATAATTTGGAGCGGGTAGGGGCAATTGCACCGGGTTATAAAGCGGATGTGGTGGTCTTGGACAATTTAGAGAATATTGAAATATATCAGGTATACAAGGAAGGCAAGCTTATTGCTCAGGAAGGCGAAGCATTATTCAGTATTAAGAGCATAAACGATTCAAAAATGCGGAACTCTGTGAATATGAAATCATTAACCGAAAACTGTTTTGATATAACGACAGAAGAGCAAGGGCTAAGAGTAATAGGCCTGCAGCCGCATTCATTGGTGACAAAGGATCTGTGGTGCATTGTTTATGAGGAAGAAGGAAGATATGTTACAAAAGAAGGGAAAGCGCTCCTCAAAGTTGCGGTTATAGAAAGACATAACGCTACCGGTAATACCGGGTTAGGACTGGTTAAGGGTCTGGGGCTGAAAAATGGGGCAATAGCATCTACTGTAGCCCACGATTCACATAATATTGTAGTTATCGGCGATAGTGACCTGGATATGCGGACTGCAGTTGAGCACCTGCACGAAATTGGAGGAGGCATAGCAATAGCTTCAGAGGGCAATATATTGCGCTCACTTCCGCTGCCCATAGGGGGGCTGATGAGCGACATACCCTTGGAGGAACTGCAGGAACAGTTGGAGAATATGTTGGAGCTTAGTTATGAAATGGGCGTCTCAAGAGACATAAACCCATTTATGGCACTGGCATTTCTGGCGCTTCCCGTTATACCGGAACTGAAGGTAACAGACCTGGGACTCTTCGATGTGGTGAATTTCAGGTTTACAAAGATAGACGAAGTATAGAATCAACGGCGGCAGTCGGGATTATTGGATAATCCCGATTTTTTTTGACAGAATATCAGAAATTATCATATGAATGATGGTGAATGATGGGGTTTTTTATATATTTATTTAAACAATACCAAATATGTAGTATAATGGAATAGTGTCAGGTAAGTGTTGGTATTGATTCAGATAAAGAAGGGATGAATTTGTCAATTTGGGTTAGAAAAGGAAAACCTGAAGAGCTGGAGCTTGTCTTTCCATAC
>JAKPKE010000284.1 GCA_029553855.1 Bacillota bacterium
AAAATCTTCATAATACCCTTCATAAGTGCTGTTTATTCTCTCTTTCGTACTATTGATCATATGATTTCTTATAAGAAAGGTTTTCATCCCAAGATTAAGAGCAGCAAGATCCTCCTGGACATCATTGCCTACCATCATGCATTGCCCGGGCATCTTGCCTATGATATCAAGCACTTCACTGAAAAATTGCAGCTGGGGTTTGCAGTAATGACTGTCCTCAAACGAAGTTATATATGCAAAATCGTTTAAATCAAGCCCCGCCCATTGAATCCTGTGATTTACCGCTTTACGAGGAAATATAGGATTTGTAGCTATAACAAGCTTATAGTTTTTCTTTTTTAGTATAGCAATGCTTTCTACTATGTATGATTGACTCTGTACAGCTTCTCTTGTTTTGTGAAAAAGGGTATCATAGAAGCTGTCAAACCTTTCAATATATTTGTTTATATCACCTTCAACAAGCTTGGAAAACTTATCCATAAAGGCTTGCTCATTGGTTTTGCACCCAGTGTTTTCGGCCATCTCCCGGGTAGCAGCCCATATGTATTTTATAAGCAGACCAGGCTCAATCATATCCTTAAACATATGTCCCATTTCATGGAAGTAAATTTCAGTAAACTTATTCGCATCCATGGGCAGCAGTGTTCCGTCCAAATCAAAAAGAATAGTATCTATCACAGCATTTTCTCCTTAATCTATTCGATGCAATAATGCTCTATAGAATAATATACATCATCAGTAGGGGATGTCAATCCCCACTGATGATATAGCCTCCGGCGGATGCACACGATTTCGTATCTCACTGAATGAGATACGAAATCGGCGCACAAGTACGCTGGAAGCGTACTTGAAAATTACCAGGAGAATGTAAATAATAGTAACAAATTAAAAAAATAATATGCGACATTTATAATTTCTTATAAATGTCGCATTCTTTAAAATGAGGGGGAGGAATAAAGAGTAATAGCACTAATCACTTCTTATCCTTATTATATAGTAACGTAAAACATAAGGAAATGGCTTAAAGCCAGTTGTTACAAATTGTTTACATCTTTGGCAGTGCTTTTTTGTGTAATTAATACTTATTCCCGCCCAATTCTCCAAGCAGGCTTCCAAGGCCGCCAAGCATTTTTCCGCTGCTCCTGTCCTCAGGAGAGGATTTGGTTGCATTCCTGAAAAGTGTTCTGGATAGAGAAGTGATGTTCATGCTTTGGAGGATTACCTTACCATTTCCGGATAGATTGGCAAGGAAAAGCCCTTCTCCTCCAAACAAAAGATTTTTTGCTACATCGCCTACACTTTTGCCAACCCATTCAATGTCATAATCTATATTTTTGTCAAAGGCAACCAGAGCGCCGGTGTCTATCTGAATTTTTCCGCCGTAATCAACCGGATTAAGCTCAATAAAATTACCGCAGGCACCTATGAAAAGAGTACCTTTGTCGCTGAATTTCTCCAGAATAAAGCCTTCGCCGCCGAACATCCCGGCACCGACTTTCTTTGTAAGGGCAATGTCAAAGTCTACAGTATTTTCTGCTGCAAGAAAGCCGTCCTTCTGCACATAAAGCACTCCAAAATCCTCCACATTTAGTGCAGCAATTTCGCCGGGAATTGTCTGGGCAAAAGTGACCAGCCCGTTTTGACCTGATGTAATGCTGAACACCTGGAACGCCGCAGACTCTCCCGCAAGCTTTCTCTTGCCTACGCTTACAGCGGTATCCATAAATTTTCCAAAAGCCCCTCCTCCGCTTTTCTCTTCAAAATGGCCTTTTTTGTCGCTTACATTGAAGGAAGTTTCAAACTTGATATTGTCCGTTTTCCATAG
>JAKPKE010000286.1 GCA_029553855.1 Bacillota bacterium
AGGACGGTGGAATCCGCATGGGGCATAAGCGCATTTTCCATCTCTTTTGATATGGACTCTATAAACCCCGGAGGTGGAACATCAGGAAAAGTCAACTTTATAACTCCTGAAGGGGAAGGTTATGTGCAGGCATATAAAGGAGCCATGCAAATGCAAAAGGCAGTCAAAGGCAGTGCTGGCGCCAAAAAGGCCATCATTTTCCACCTTAACTTATATGGCTTCAAGTATTACTACGAGTGGCGGGAATAAACGGAATCGTTGTTACGACGGAAAAACGTCCGACGTAAAAGGGGGAGATTGCTTGCAAGAAATCAGGCAAAAGAGAAATGCCCTCGCGGTTTTTACAGGACTCAGTGCAATCTTCAGCATTCTGATTTTCGTATACAATACAAGGGTGCAGGATATTTTAATGCAAATGCTGTTTTACGCCGGCACCCTTGCAAGTATATGGTCGGCTTCCTTTTGCATAAGGGAATTCAAGAAGCTGCAAATTGCGCGGCTTATAGTCGATAACCAAATCCTGAACATTTGCGTCGCCGCAAGCAGCAGTGAGTGCAGCGGTAATATAGAGGCATATATTTCCTACTTCGGTATTCTGCTGGGCTCAAGAATTATTAGATATAACCAGAACAAGGTATTTTTGAAAGCCATAGAAATTGGAGAAGATTTTATCTCTTTTTCTTACGGCACAGATAAATGGTCGCAGAAAATACGGCTTATCCGTCCTGCAACAAGCAACGAAGAAATTGAATGTATTGTGAAGCAATTTCGGGATGAAACCGGTGTCGTGCCAGTAATTGTAAAGTAAATGAGGGGAGCGGGATAATGCAGATAACATGGAAAATCAATGTACCGATTTTCAGGAACGCAATTATTTTGAAGCAATTAGAAATTGCTGTAGGCATCCCTTTCAGTCTTGTTTCTTTGGTTATTGGTATTACCTCAGGCAGAAGTGTTTATACACTTTACGGCCTGGGATTGGTCGGTGCCTTATTGCTTTTTACATGGCTGTTCATTATGATAGTATACAAAGGCAATTATGAGGCAGAATTTGTGTTGGATAATAAAGGGGTGCTCTGCCGGACGCTGGCGGAGCAGGCAGTAAAAAACCGGGCAATAAACAGCCTTACGGTCATATTAGGGCTTTTTTCCGGCATACCGGCTGCAGCAGGGGCGGGGATACTTGCACAGTCACGGCAGGAGGTTTTAATCAGGTGGAGTAGTATCACAAAGATAATATACAAGCCTAAAAACCATGTAATTTTGCTCAGGGGCGGGTGGATGGAAAATGTGGCGCTATTTTGCACGGAAGAGAATTATGCGCTAGTTGAAAACATTGTTATATCCAAAGCAAAACCACTGAAAAGGGGGCATTAGACATATGAAATTTATTCGGTCTGCCGCAGCTGCTTTATTGGCAGTGATGGTTCTGTCCTCTTGTGCAGCATTTCCTCCCGCACCCGATAATGAGCAGATTTTGAAAGCTATAGAAGAATCCAATGAATCAGAATCGAAACCCTTGGAATTGGTTTATTCGGAAATGCATGTCCCGCACCGTTTCCCAGGCCGGGCCGGTGCAGTGCTATGGGTGCCGGACAAAAGCATTCAAAGAAACTATTCAATATTTTATGATAAAAAGAAAAAATGCTTTTACGTCAAAAGCTATGCTACGTTTATACGCGGGGAGGATGGAGTTTATCGTGATGAACAATAAGCCGATTCCCCGATTTTTAATAACGCTGCTGGGAATTGCTCTTATCCTAATGGGGATAACAGAAATTGCGCTGGGGTTAATCGGAGAAAGTACATCTGCAGTCGTTACCAGCATTCGCCGAGAAGGAGGGGAACGGGATGACGGCAAACCGGGACGGTATACCTATAATATCGGTTATACCTTCACCTTGCCCAGCGGAAAAGAAATAAACGGATTCTCAAAGAAAATCGATGATTCGGTATATCTGAAGGCCGATGACAAGTCGAATATCCGGATACGATATTTTTCTGCATTTCCCTATATAAATACCCCGCAGAATGATGCAAGATTTGGAGCAGGGCAGCTGACCTTAATTTTGACCGGGCTATTTTTGATTTTTCTAATGAACGTGAAAAGAGCTGCTAATTGATACATTTGCAAAGATCACCTGCAGTGCAGAAAAGGACAAAATCATGTTTTTCCTTGATGGCGGGAATAGAGTATTATTTAAAAGGCAAAACGAATAGGTTTATTTATTTAAAGGTACATAGAAGTAAAAGGCCGGTCTGTCTGTCAATCTATAACCAGGCAGACCGGCTTTTGAATTTATAGCCACCAAAACGGCAGCAAGAACGGGCTTGCGAAAAGTAAAAAGAGTAAAGAGGCACCGAGCAGTCCGAAAAATCCAAAGTTTCCATATCCCAGGTAGTTGCCGCCCATGTCATATAATCTATAGCCCCTGTAGTATCCGATGGGTATACCGCATGCCGTTCGTACATATCCGTCACTCAAATAAGCTAATGGGGTCATGCAATCATCATAAATTACAGAGCCGTCGGTATAGCCCAAAACATTATAATTCGTATCATAAATTGTATTATTGTCGACATATCCATGCAGCCCGCCTCGGGCATCATATATTTTTTCCATAATATCACCTCCCGGTATTAAATTTGTTGTCCCAGTTACTATATATGTAGCATGGTCAATATTTGTTATTACAAGATGCAAAATAGAATTATCTATACTTCCATGCATAACCATATATTCCGTAGCCTGTCAGAGCAGATATATTCTTGAAAAACGCGGAAACGACATTGACATTATCATACGAAAAGCATATAAATGACATAAAAGGATTATACGGTTCAGTATCGGACGTTCTTTGAATTTGTCTTTAAGAAGCGCTTCAAAGTACGATAAGAAAAGCAAACGAAGGGTCACGGCAATATATTTTTTACTTTTTGTCCTTATTTTATCTGCGAAGATAGCGCCGCGCGAGATCATATCGCATCGGTTCAGCCCGTATATGGATCAATATTTAGCGGCAACAGAAACTTCGTCAGATGGAGATGTTTATATTCAGGGGAAAGCGGTAGTGATAGACGCCTATAACAACAAACTTGATTTGGCCCATTTTTCGCTGAACAAAGACCGTTTTGCCTCAAAACCGGAAGAAGCAAGCACGATTATTCTTCTTTATCGGAGTTTAAATAATGCGGGCCGGTATACTTCGGGCGGGGAGGCGTGGATGGAAAAATGCATTTACTCAATCATTGATGCAAAGGCGGGGAGGATAATCCATCAAGGTGAATTTCATTCTGAGGCGGTACCCTACAGCACGTACAATTATTCCGAAAGCCGTTACATAAATTATAATGAGGTTATAGATTATTTTAACGACCTTAAGATAAAATGATTAAATAAGAAAAGAATAAAAAATGGTCTGGGTGACAGGAATTGAACCTGCGACCTCTTGAACCCCATTCAAGCGCGCTACCAAGCTGCGCCACACCCAGATAAAAAAGTTTGTTTTCGATACTTATTGAATATAACACAAAAAGATTCAAATTTCAATACCGTTTTTTATGTAAAACCGGGCAGAAGAAGATGGTTTATGGTATACTTTATAAATAAGACTGGCTCGGGAGGATGTACGATTGAAAATACTGGTAATAGATGGTCAGGGCGGAAAAATAGGCAAAATGCTTGTGGAAAATCTTAAGAAAAACCTGCCCGAATATGAAATTATTGCACTTGGCACAAATAGTATAGCTACTGCAACAATGCTTAAAGCAGGTGCTGATTTTGGCGCAACGGGGGAAAATCCCGTCATAGTAAACTGTATTGATGCAGACATTATAATCGGCCCTCTGGGGATCATTATTTCCAATGCTTTATTGGGAGAAATCACTCCGCCCATGGCAGCTGCAATCAGCCAAAGCAAAGCGCAAAAGGTTTTGGTTCCGATAAACAGGTGCAATATTTTTGTGGCTGGTGTGGAAGCATTACCGCTGAATGATTATGTCCAATTGGCAGTACAGCAGGTTAAGCAGATTATTGAAGGGTAGGCGGAAAAATCAAATCACACTGCTCGGGAATTTTCATTTGACTGAAATATTGGTTTTCCTTCGGCACCCATTCGGAAAGAAACTTTTTGTACATAAGCTCTCCGTTTCTTTTTTTTATCCTCATGTTTTGCTTCTTTTTATCGATGCTTAAAAAAACCTTTAGGTCATAACTATCGGCTAAAGAGGGATGCATACAATAAACACCCTCAATTATATTTAATTGTTTGGGCAGTACCGTTATGTATCCGGTCAGCAAACCTTGAGAACAGTCATATTTCTGATACCGGAATTCGCTTCCGTTTTTCAATCCGGCGATTACTTCCTTTTTGAATCTGGCATAGTCTGCGTTTCCTCCGGCTTCTTTCATACGTTCTTCTGTTTTGAGCTCAGGTCTGAGGAAAAAATGATCCATGTGGAATATATTGCAGTCATATACACTGCCCAAAAGGGAAGCCAATGTGCTTTTCCCCGCACAGCAATTCCCGTCTATTGCTACATTTACGGTATCCTTCGATTTCAGCAGAGAGTCAATTCTACGGAACAATTCGAAATAAAATCCGTATTCCGATTTTACAACCCGATATGCCGGTGAATATGCGGCCCGGTATTCTTCACTGTGCCTTACCGGTGGATAACCCCGGCTCCGATATGAATTCAGATAAGCTTCCAATTCCTCAAGGGGATAAGGCAATGCCCTGTCTTTGCAGCATTGCTTAAGTATCCCCAGTTTTTTTTCAAAGCCCCGGATACTTCCGGAAGTTGAATTGGCTGTACTTACAAAAAACTTATTTATCGTTGCGAGGCTGATGTCAATGTTATGCAACGGTTGCAAATGAAGTCTGCAAAGACTGTTTCCAATATCCTCAAAAACATTTTCAGAAGGAGTTATGATATCCGTCCGATATTCTCCCAGTGAATCGCATTCCTCCCGCAAACGAATTAAACTGTCATTTTCATTCGCAATCAGATGCCCGCCTGCAAACTCATTCTGGTAAATCAGCTTTACCATGTCCTGTATCTGCATCTTCGGATACAGTTCGTACTGCTTCAGCAGTAAACTTTTCAAATCCATTTTGTTATTCACCCTCTATAAGTTTTGCTTTTCTTAAAGCAATGATGATAAGCGGTATTAAAATAATCTGAATCACAATGCCCGGGATTGCATTAATAAATGCGCCGGTTATAAATATTTTCCAGGTAAACGCAGAACCGCTGATCCCGTAAAAGAAGGTGCTGGCAATCCCCCAGATAACCCGTCCGAGAATCATAGAAATAATCAGTGTCGCATATATAAAAGCATTTTTTCTGGGAAGCAGCCTGTACAAAAACCCTGTTGCGAAGCCGTAAGCTGCTAATTCAAAGGCCATTACCGCTGCAGTAGGAAACATCGGCGGCATTCCGAAAAGAACACTTCTGAACACCGGCACAATAAGACCCACAATCAATCCATAGGGCCATCCGCATATAAAACCGCAAAGCAGAACCGGAATATGCATAGGCAATAACCTGCTGCCTATTTCCGGGATTTGTGCGGTAAGAAACGGCATTACAAGACCAAGAGCAAGGAATAGACCGGACAATGCCAAATACCTCACAGATAACTTATTCATATAACCTCCTCCAAACAAAAATACCATGAAATATGCTTACTAAAAAGCAAGTACCTTCATGGTATTATTATACAAGTGATAATATGTTCATTCGGTATTATACCGGCTTCAGCCGGCTGCTTAATAGACTTTAACACAAAACACAATAGAAATCAAGCTTTAAAAATGCAAGTATCTCGCTGATATATGGAATATGCCCTTAAGAACTATTTAATGGGGAATCTGCACTAATTATGTATTTTGTTTGATTTTAGCAGGATAATGTGAACTCATGGAGAAATATATCATAAGTGGAGATGACCTTCGCTGTCAATCCCTCACTGATGATATAGCCTCCGGCGGATGCACACGATTTCGCAAGGAAACTTATCTCACTACGATAGTGCCTCGTAAAGCATAT
>JAKPKE010000003.1 GCA_029553855.1 Bacillota bacterium
CTATGCTGGAATCCGCAGGGGCTTTATCTTCAGAATATGATATGCCTTTAAGGGATTTACTTCTCCATATCTATGACCTTATGAGAAGGTTCTCCAACCATGCCCTGGAAGATACCGTTGACAGAGTGGGTAAGGATATAAAGAGGAAGTTATCGGAGAACGACAGATTCATAGGAGCTTTGAAGTATTGTTTATCCATGGGTATCAGGCCCGTTTATATTCCTGCCGGAGTTGCCGCAGGTCTGCTGTTCAGAGCGCAGAAGGATGATAACTCCGGTGAGTTAATAAAGGAGCTGGAAGAAAAAGGTGTTGTTTATGTATTGGAGAATTTCTGCGGTCTATCCGATAATGAAACTTATTTAAATATGATTACGGAATATTATAAACAATTGACCGATTCATTTGATATGGAGAAGTTTATTTATAACTTGGACGAGCGATACGGGAAAATAAGCAGGGAGTCGAATATATTGTAGGCTGATGTGGAGGATAACATGAATGACATAGCTTGTGTAGGAATATTGGTAGCGGATTGTATAGCAAAGCCTGTAAAGGTAATCCCCGATAAGGGTAAATTGGAGTTGGTGGACAGTATAGGTCTTTATTCGGGAGGATGTGCCGCCAGTGCTTCCATTAATATTACGAAAATAGGCAAAAAGTCTGTTATTATAGGGAAAATGGGTAATGACGGTTTCGGTATGTTTATGAAATCTTCACTGGAATCACACGGTGTAGATACAAGAGGACTGAAAATAGATGCAAAAGGAGAGACCTCCGCTTCTTTGGTTATGGTAAACCCCGATGGTGAAAGAACCTTTTTACACTCGGTAGGAACCAACGGAACATTCAATGAAAAAGACATTGATTATGATATTGTTAAGTCCTCAAATATTATATTCGTTGCGGGCACCATGCTCATGCCTGCTTTTGACGGAAAAGATTGTGCCCTTTTCCTGTCAAAATGTAAAGCCTTGGGAAAAACCACCGCTCTGGATACAGCATG
>JAKPKE010000028.1 GCA_029553855.1 Bacillota bacterium
TACATAGTCGGCGTGTCCCGGGCAGTCAACATGAGCATAGTGCCTGTTTGCTGTCTCATACTCAACGTGGGATGTATTTATTGTTATTCCTCTTTCCTTTTCCTCGGGAGCCTTGTCTATTTCGTCATACTTTGTCGCTGTTGCCTGACCGTACTTAGAAAGTACTGACGTTATTGCTGCTGTAAGTGTAGTCTTACCATGGTCAACGTGACCGATTGTCCCTATGTTTACGTGGGGTTTGGTCCTTTCATATTTTGCTTTTGCCATTTTACTTTTCCTCCTCTAAGTTTGAAATTATAGGCCAAACATAGACAGTCTGAACCCTTATACAATAATTACAATTTATTTTTCCGCTACATGTATAAGCGGGATTGATCTCTGCTGCCGATATATTCGGATATCAATAAGCTTCCGCCCGGCAACTCACGGATACCACAACAGAGTTCAAGCAAACTCACCCGTGTGTGTCTTAGAAAGTAATGGAGCTCACGAGCGGGATTGAACCGCCGAACCTCTTCCTTACCAAGGAAGTGCTCTACCTGCTGAGCTACGTGAGCATATATCTGACAATGGAGCGGGCAACGGGAATCGAACCCGCATAGCCAGCTTGGGAAGCTGGTATTCTGCCACTGAACTATGCCCGCAGATGGTGGAGAGAGATGGATTCGAACCATCGAAGTCTGAGACAACAGATTTACAGTCTGCCCCCTTTGGCCGCTCGGGAACCTCTCCGTACAATATGCTATTATAAAGCTATTTAGCTGTTTTGTCAATATGGTTAAAGCCTAAGGTTTTTGTGTTTTTCTGTAAGTTTTTGCAAAACAAAATCCTTATTAAAATCTTGCTATAATAGCTTTATCAAATCTGATATTTTATATGATTGTTTTAATAAATTCGTTCGATTCATTTATCTGATCCATTTAACAATTAAATGCATAATTAAATGCATAATTAAATGCTTAAATATTGAGTTTTTGATTAATATTATATATAATAGTATTATACTATATTATAATACACTGTACGGTATTATAGTACAATATCTTGGAGCGATATTTATGAAAACATCCGACAATAATGCTATACAATCAGTAAGCAGGGCAATACAAATAATCCGGTGCTTCGAGAATAGTGAAGAATTGGGAGTCACAGAAATAAGCAAAATAGTTGGGCTTCACAAAAGCACTGCCTTCGGCTTAATATCTACACTGGAAATTAATAAACTTCTTGAAAAAAACAACAGTACCGGAAAATACAGACTGGGATTGGAGTTATTCAGGCTGGGTACAAAGGTAAACTCGACATTGCGGCATATAGCCATGCCTTATCTGGAGAAGCTGGTAAAGATGTACCAGGAGACGGTAAATCTGGTAGTAAGAGATAACCTTTCCGTTATTTATCTGGAAAAAGTAGAAAGTACCCGGTCCATGCATATAAGCACCTCAGTAGGCGGAAGATTACCTCTGCATTGTACCGCAGTTGGAAAGACAATAATGGCACACCTGCCTTATGAAGAACTACAAAGCATATTAAACAAAGCTGAATTTACAAAATATACAAATAATACATTATGTAATCCGGAATCTATATTGGAATCCCTTGAAAAGGCCCGAAAGAACGGGTATGCCGAAGATAATGAAGAGCTGGAAATAGGACTGATCTGTATTGCGGCACCGATTTTTAATCACTTCAACAGCCCCGCTGCTGCTATCAGCTTATCGGGGCCGGCATTCAGAATGAATAAGGATTTCCGGAAAGAAGCCGGTGCAGCTTTGATAAAATTTACACGGGAAATTTCCGAAAAGCTGGGGTATAGCAAAGATTTGTAATAAATTTGAGTCTCCATTCGGGGGCCGTAATTTAATAAAATAAATATATAAGGAGGAATCTAAATGGGAAAGAAAAAAACAATTGTTGACTTCTATGAGATGAAAAAAAAGAATGAAAAGGTTGCCTGGATCACGGCATATGACTTTCCGATGGCTTCCTTTGCGGAACAATCAGGGATGGACATGATACTTGTAGGTGATTCCCTCGGGATGGTTGTACTTGGATACCAGGGAACCATACCGGTTACCATGGAGGATTGTATATCCCATTGTCAGGCGGTCAGAAGAGGAGCCCCCAATACCTTCTGTATCGGGGATATGCCCTTCGGCTCATACCAGATATCCGATGAGGATGCTGTCTTGAATGCGTGCCGTTTCCTTAAAGAATCCGATATGGATGCAATCAAGCTTGAGGGCGGTATCAGGGTATTAAGCAGAATCAAAGCAATCAGCGATGCGGGAATAGTTGTGTTTGGCCATATAGGTTTAACGCCTCAGAGTTCCGGCCAGCTGGGAGGTTTCAAGGCACAAGGCAGAACTGTGGAAAGTGCAAGAGACCTTATTAAGGATGCAATTGCAATACAGGAAGCCGGTGCCAGAGCATTGCTGCTGGAAGCTGTTCCACCCGAATTAACAGAATACTTAAGTAATAAACTAAGCATCCCTGTCTATTCTATTGGTGCGGGGCTCCCATGCGATGGGCAGCTGATTATATGCGGGGATATGTTGGGACTTTTCCAGGCCTTCACACCAAAATTCGTCAAAAAATATGCAAATGTAGCCGAAATTATCACGAACGCTTTCAAAGACTATGTTGAAGATGTCAAAGGAGAAAAGTTCCCTGAGGACAAACACGTTTATCATGCAATTGACAGCAAGGAAGCTTTTGAAGCGTTGTTCAAGGAATTTGAATAATTGTCCTTCTGATTAAGGACATATAAAAAAGAACCCTTAGGGTTCTTTTTATATGTCCTTAATTTCCAAATATTTTTCAAGCTTTCTTTTCACTCTTTGAAGTGCATTGTCAATAGATTTCACATGCCTGTCCAAATCAAAGGCAATCTCCTGGTAGGATTTTCCCTGAAGGTATGACATCAGCACTTCAAGTTCAAGGTCACTCAAAATCTCGCCAATTTTAGATTCGATTGAAACAAGCTCCTCCCTGCTGATAATAAGCTCTTCCGGATCCGTAATCTTGGTGGCGGTAAGTATGTCGAGAAGCGTTCTGTCTGATTCCTCGTCATAAATCGGTTTATTAAGCGAAATGTATGAGTTAAGTGGAATATGTTTTTGTCTGGTTGCGGTCTTTATTGCCGTAATTATCTGTCTCGTTATGCAAAGCTCCGCAAAGGCTCTGAAGGAAGACAGCTTATCATTTCTAAAGTCTCTTATAGCCTTATATAGGCCAATCATACCTTCCTGCACTATATCCTCTTTGTCAGCGCCAATAAGAAAGTAGGACCTGGCTTTTGCCCTGACAAAGTTCTTGTACTTGTTGATTATATGCTCAAGGGACACTGTATTCCCTTCTCTGGCGCTAAGTACAATTTCTTCATCAAGCATACTATCATAGCTTTCAACGACTTTCTTTTCTGCATTAGCCTCCAATCTATCGCCTCCAAGTATATAGTTATTCACAATAATTTCGCATTATTTCAAAAACAGTAGTGGGCCATGTAGACATAAAAAACCATAATATTATTATATATATATCCTTGGCTTTAGTCAAGCTTTGTTGGTTCTTACTCCTTAACCTTTGCAGGGCTCTGCGATTTTAGGGCTGATATTGATAAATACTTTATGCTTTTTTTGCCCCACGTTGTTTTTGAATCTCAAACAGTATTATAGCGGCAGAAACGGCTGCGTTCAAAGATGATATTTTACCTTTCATGGGAATTCCTACAAGAAAATCACAATTTTCCTTTACCAGGCGATTGAGTCCTTCCCCCTCGCTGCCTATTACCAACGCCAGGGGCCCGGTCATATCCTTATCGTAATATGCTTCCCCTTTCATTTCAGCACCGGCAATCCATAGGCCTTCCCTTTTCAAATACTCAATTGTATGGTTTAAATTCGTAACTTTTGCTACGGGTATATATTCTATTGCACCGGCAGAAATCTTTGCTACTGCCGGCGTAAGGCCTACAGCTCTTCTCTTTGGTATTATTATCCCATGAACCCCGGCGGCATCGGCCGTACGAATTATTGAACCAAGGTTGTTGTTGTCTGTAATTTCATCCAATATCACAATGAATGGGTCTTCGCCCTTATCCCTTGCGGCTTTCAGTATGTCATCCACCTCATAGTACTTGTATAATGCGGCTGAAGCTATGACTCCCTGATGGTTTCTGGTTCTTGAAATCCCATCCAGTTTCGCTTTATCCACTTCTTTAATAAGTATTTTCTTTTCTTTGGCTATAGCTATTATTTGCCTTATGGATCCTTCTCCTGCACTCTTTTGTATAAAAAGTTTATCAATTTCTCTGCCGGATTTTAATGCTTCAAGTACAGAATTTCTTCCTTCAATCAGGTTGATGCTATCGCTATCATCATATTCCTGCCGGTTATCGGCTTTATACTGCTCCTTCTGTCTGCCTCCCCCGTTGGGCTCATTCTTTTCAAAGGACCTTGTCTTGTCATTGGGTCTGCCTTTTTCGAAAGACTTTCCTTTGTTAAATGACTTCCCTGATATTTTCCCTTTCGCGGTACCTTTAGAATAACTCCCTTCTGCCCGTCCTTCTCCGCCATTATCCTTTTTCCCGGTTTTTCGGGGTCTTCCTGTTCCGGACAGCTTTGAATATTTAGATGTTTCGGATTTATTTGTGTTTTTTTTAAATGCCATAATACCCATCCTTTTATCAGTTTTTTGAATCCCGGGGACGCTCATTGATGCCTAATGCAAAGCAAGCATCTTTCTTTATTATCCGCAATTCTCCGATAATAATTTGCTGTTTACATATTTAGTGAACCTGTATTTTATACCTTTATAAGTCTTCAAATCACTTGTTGATGCCAGTTCCCATGACTCATTACTGTCTAAATCATTGAAGAATTTATCTGCGTCATACCTATGCTCTATCTTTGTTATGTAAGCTTCTTTACAAAAAGGCAGCAATTGCTTATATACAGATTCCCCTCCAATTACAAAAACATCATCAGAATTGTACTCTTTTATTACATCAAAAATATCATCCAATGTATGGCATATTGTAATTCTATTATCCCTATAGCCTTCCTTCCTGCTCAATATAATGTTTTTTCTGCCCTCAAGCGGTTCCTTGCCAGGCAATGATTCAAATGTTTCCCTTCCCATAATAACCACTTTGCCTAAAGTCATCTTTTTAAAAAAACTCATATCTTCGGGAATCTTCACCAATAAGCTGCCTTTATAGCCAATCCCCCAGTTTAGGTCCACCGCAACAATAGTTTTCACAATATCTCTCCTTTTTTAGACAGCGACCGGAATACCCTTAATCTGTTCACCGCTTTGATATCCTTCCAATTCAAAATCTTCTGCTTTAAAATCATAAAAATCACTTACACTCTGATTTATCAGGAGTTTTGGTGCAGGATACGTTTTCCTATGAATAAGTTCTTCAACCAACGGGATATGCCTATCGTAAATATGTGCATCTGCAATAACATGCACAAACTCTCCAACTTCAAGGTTGCTTACCTGTGCCAGCATATGAATGAGAATCGCATATTGAGAAACATTCCAGTTGTTAGCAACAAGAACGTCCTGTGACCTCTGGTTAAGTATTCCGTTAAGCCTTCTGCCGGTTACATTAAAAGTCATACTGTAAGCGCATGGATACAAGTGCATTTCAAACAAATCGCTGAAATTGTATATGTTGGTCATAATTCTCCTGCTATAGGGATTATTCTTTAAATCGTACAGAACACGGTCAACCTGGTCAAATTCCCCTTCAAGGTATTTATGCTTAATACTTAACTGATACCCATATGCTTTTCCTATTGATCCGCTTTCGTCTGCCCAGCTGTCCCAAATATGACTTTTCAGGTGCTTGATATTGTTTGACTTTTTTTGCCATATCCAAAGCAATTCGTCAATTGCCGCCTTTAGATTTGTAGGTCTTAATGTGAGAATCGGAAACTCTTCCGCAAGATTATATCTATTGACAACTCCAAACTTCTTAACCGTATGAGCAGGGGTACCGTCATCCCACTTTGCCCTTACATTTTTTCCTTCCGATGAAACACCGTTTTTTAAGATATCATCACACATTTCAATAAATATATTATCGGCTTTACTCATAATAATGCACCTCACTTATTCATAATTCAATATCCGTAAAAAATCCTATTTAGTACATTCTACCAATTTGCTCTGTCCCATGTCTATATATTTATTGTTTCTGCATCTCTGACTTGACATTTATTATCATATTTATTACCTCCATAAGCCTGTCAGTCTGCCCGGTAAGGTATAGGAATCCAATCAAAGCCTCAAATCCAGTAGCATACCTGTAATCTAAAATGTCTGCATTTTTAGGTACGGTAGAGGATTTCGTATTTCGTCCTCTCCGTACTATATCCTGTTCCTCAGGAGTCAGTAATTCATTGATTCTGCCGAGGATATCAGCTTGGGCTTTAGCTTTCACAAACTCTATAGACATTTTATGCAGTTTTGCTACCTGTCCATGACCCCCGGATACAAGCAAAGTTCTGACAAAGGTACAATAAACCGAATCTCCTACATATGCAAGAACCAGCGGATTCAGCATTTTAATATCGGATGCCGGGAGCTTGCCGCTGTCCGTCAACAGTTGATGAAGCTCCTGCAGCAGCTTTCTATAGTTTTTATTCAAGTAATCGTTTTCCATATAATCCCTGCCATATTTTCAAATCAGAATGAGTTTATATCAATTATCTTTTGAAGCAGCTATCTGGGGGGGCTCCATGTCTTCCCCATCCTCCAGCAATATTGCAGAATCATCCGTCGGCAGCTCCTGCACGTTCTTCAGCTTCCTGCCTATACTTCTGGATTTTCTAGCTGCATCCTCGATTGTATTGCTTGCCTCTTGAAGCTTTTTCTGTGTTTTGTCCAAGATATCACCAAACTTGCCAAACTCGGTTTTGACAGCCCCAAGGAGATTCCATACCTCGCTTGAACGTTTTTCTATTGCAATGGTCCTGAAGCCCATCTGAAGGCTGTTCAATAGTGCAACCAGGTTTGTAGGACCTACGGCAACAATTCTATATTGCTGCTGCAGACAATCACAAAGTCCGGGTCTCCTGAGCACCTCTGCATAGAGTCCTTCCGTCGGCAAAAACATTATTCCAAAGTCGGTTGTCCCCGGAGGGTTTATATACTTGTTTCTGATATCCCTGGCAGAGTTCTTAATACTAACCTCCAACGCCTTTGAGGCTTCCTCCGCCTTTGCAGGATTCCCCTGCTCCTGTGCATCTATCAGCCTTTGGTAATCCTCCTGGGGGAATTTTGAATCAATAGGCAGCCAGACTGCTTCAACCTCTTTTCCATCCCTGCCCGGAAGCTTAATTGCATATTCCACTCTATCACTGGAATTCTTCCTTGTGGCCACATTTTTCGAATACTGTTCCGGGGTTAGAATCTGTTCAAGAATATTTCCCAGCTGAATCTCCCCCCAGGTACCCCTGGTCTTTACATTGGTGAGCACCTTCTTAAGATCCCCTACGCCGGTCGCCAAAGCCTGCATTTCTCCCAACCCTTTATGTACCATTTCCAATCTTTCACTCACCAGTCTGAAAGATTCACCAAGTCTTTGCTCCAGTGTGGCATTCAGCTTTTCGTCTACTGTCGCCCTCATCTGGTCCAGCTTCTTATTATTATCCTCCTGCAAGTACTTCAGCTTTTCCTCTATTGTCTCCCGCATCTTTTCAAGTCTGTATTCGTTTGCCTGTGTAAGATTTGCCAGCTGTTGAGAAAATATGTCCAGTTGACTGCGCTGCAAGCCTGATATTTCCGACATCTGAGATGTAATCATCCCATTAAAGACTTTGATCGAGCCTGCAAGCTCCTCTCTGTTTCGGAGCATCTCATCCATAATTGTCCTGTTTAGTTTGTCAACATCCTTTTCCATAGTCTCAAAGCAGGTTTCAAGTTTGATAATCCTGTCTGCAGGACTGTTTTTCATTATGATTATCAATATAATTAAGTTTGTTGCAAGAAGACCTGTAATAACATATAAAAGAATATCAAGCATAGTTCTTTTCCTCTTTCCTGAGCCTTATACCCTTTTCCACTTTACCCCGTCCGGAGTGTCTTCAAGCACTATACCCATTACCTTGAGCTCATCCCTTATTTTATCAGCCAGCGTCCAGTTCCTTTCTTTCCTT
This sequence comes from Bacillota bacterium, assembly GCA_029553855.1. Lineage (GTDB taxonomy): Bacteria > Bacillota > Clostridia > Lutisporales > Lutisporaceae > BRH-c25. Next base: position 8,172 of record JAKPKE010000028.1, read on the forward strand.
GCCTTCTGTCTTTCTTCAATAAGCTTACGGATTTCCTCAGTTATTGGGTCTGCATCGGCATTTTTCTTGTCTGCCTTGTCAATATCAAGTCCAAGGATTTTATCCATCTCAATGAGCAATTGGAAAAGCTCTTTGGATTTTTTCGGATTCCTGATAATATTCCATATCGTGCTCATTGCCTTGGGTATATTAAGGTCATCATTTATTGCTTCCTCGAATTCTTTCATAAATGCTTCCGCAACGCCGGGTTCAATTTCGTCAGCCCCGTTCTTATGGGTTAAAACGCCCTCATACAAACGGTCCAATGCGGTTTGAGCCGATTGCAGCGCATCCCAGGTAAAGTTGAGCTTATTTCTATATATGGCATTAAGGCAGAAATATCTGAATGCCAGCGGGTCAAAGCCTTTAGCCGTCAAATCATCTAATGTATATGTATTGCCAAGGCTTTTTGACATTTTCCCATTGTCGACAAGAAGAAATTCTCCATGGACCCAGTAATTTACCGCAGGCTTGCCAAGCAATGCCTCAGATTGGGCTATCTCATTCTCGTGGTGTATCGGAATATGATCTACACCTCCGGTGTGAATATCAAATAAGTCCCCCAAATATTTTCTTCCCATAGCAGAGCATTCTATATGCCAGCCCGGATAACCCATTCCCCACGGGCTGGGCCATTGCATTATGTGCTCCTTTGAGGCCTTTTTCCAGAGTGCAAAATCTGCCGGATGATGCTTTTCATCGTTTACATCAACCCTGGCCCCGGCCTGCTGCCCTTCAAGATCAATCCTGGAAAGCTTCCCATAGCCCTTGAATTTCCTTATATCAAAGTATATCCCGTCACTTGTTTCGTATCCATAGCCCTTATCCACAAGTCCTTCTACAAATTCCAACATCTCGCTTATATGGTCCGTTGCCTTGGGAACTATATCCGGCACCTCAATATTTAAGGCCTTAATATCTCTGAAAAATATATCCGTATAATATTCTGCAATCTCCCAAGGGGATTTCTGCTGTTCCCTGGCACTTTTTATCAGCTTATCCTCACCTTCGTCTGCATCTGAAACCAAATGCCCTACATCTGTGATATTCATAACGCTCTTAAGTTCATAACCATTGTATTTCAGAACCTTCCTGAGTATATCCATAAATATGTAAGACCTCATGTTGCCTATATGTGCATAGCCATAAACCGTTGGTCCGCAGGAGTACATTCTTACTTTCCCGGGCACTATAGGTACAAATTCTTCCTTCTTTCTTGTCAATGTGTTGTACAGCTTCACTTATAATACCTCCTATATATGAATGTATTGTTCACTCTTCTATAACCTTATATCGCCTGTATTTCATACGCCCTCCGTATATATAGGCCTCTTCGGCAATGCTCACACCCCTGCGGGCAAGCACTATATAACCCTCCTCGCAGACCGGCCTCTTCCTTGTATACATGAAGGGCGAACTCCTTACGGTTTCAACATATTTGTACCCTAGATCATTATAATGAATGATATCGGGATATGCCGTTTCTTTTTGAGGGGATGTCAGCCTGAGCACATATAAGGCAGCAATTATTATAATAATTGAAATAAACGTATATTTATTACCGCTGCTTTTTCTTCTGAATACGAACATGCTTTACACCTGCCTTTTGGTAGATACTAAATGACCCCTTATTTATATATGCACACCACTGCATAAGCGGCAATCCCTTCCCCCCTGCCCGTAAAACCCAAGCCTTCCGGGGTAGTCGCCTTAATCCCTATGCAATCCTTATCGAGCTGCAATAGGTCTGCAATATTTGCCTTCATTTCATCTACATACGGTGAAATCCTGGGTTTTTGTGCCACTATGATGCTATCAATATTTGCTATTATATATCCCTTGCTTCTAACAATACTCTTTACTTTATCCAGTAAAGCAAGGCTTGATATCCCTTCATAATGCATATCGTCATCAGGGAAATGGCTCCCTATGTCAGATTCGCCGCAGGCGCCCAACAGCGCATCCATAATTGCATGAACAAGCACATCCGCATCCGAATGTCCGAGCAAACCTTTTTCATAGTCAATTTTCACGCCTCCAAGGACAAGCTTCCTGCCCTCCGCAAGCTTATGTACATCATAGCCGTTACCTACCCTGAATCCGGTCATCTTACCACCCCATATTGTTATTCAGTCCTTTTGCCTATTATTGTTTCGGCAATTATTATATCCTCGGGAGTCGTAACCTTTATGTTTTCATAACTGCCTTCTATCATTTTAACCTTTATCCCCATACGTTCAACGAGGGATGCATCATCAGTGCTTGATATACCTTCTGCAGCTGCTATTTCATGGGCTTTTTTGAGAATATCCGATTTAAATGCCTGGGGTGTTTGCGTAATCCATACTCTTCCCCGTTCCGGGGTATATTCCACAAAGCTTTCCTCATTTATCAGCTTAATGGTTTCCTTTGCCGGAACACCTGCAGAGACTGCTCCATAAACTCTTGCCCCTTCTATGCATCTTTCAATGACATCCTCCGTTATTATAGGTCTGGCTCCGTCATGAATAGCTACAACACTGCAATTTTCTCCCAACTCCTTTATGCCGTTGAAAACTGACTGCTGACGCTCACTTCCGCCGCATACCAACTTGTCCACCTTGTCAAAACCATAAGGATCAAGTATTTGTTCCTTGCATAGCTGCAACTCTTCCCTGCCTGCAACAAGAATTATGTTGTCTATTGCCTTGCAGTTGTTAAAGGCCTCAAGAGTCTGTGCCAGAAGCGGCTTGTTATTAAGAAGCATAAACAGCTTGTTTATTCCTGCATTCATTCTGGTGCCCTTTCCTGCAGCAAGTATAATTGCAGTATTCATAACTCAAAAACCCCCACTGATGATATATTAAGTATATACCCTAAGCAGGCATATTAGTCTGCTTAGGGTATTAATCCTACGACACCTTATCCTCAGCCGATTTTGGTTTGACAAATATCATCCTCCCAGCTGCAGTCTGAAGCACACTGGTCACTATTACCTCAATGGTTTCACCGATAAAACGTTTTCCACCGTCAACAACTATCATAGTTCCGTCATCGAGATATGCTACCCCCTGACCAAACTCCTTGCCATCCTTGATAACCTGTACTGTCATTTCTTCACCTGGCAATACTACAGGCTTAACAGCATTTGCCAGCTCATTGATGTTAAGAACAGGCACCCTCTGGAATTCCGCCACTTTGTTCAAATTGTAATCATTGGTTATTACCTTTCCGCTCATATACTGTGCCAGTTTTAAAAGCTTTGTATCAACTTCCGAAAGCTCTTCAAAATCCTTTTCAACAATTTCTACGTTGATGTCCAGCTCTTTTTGTATTCTGTTCAGTATATCCAAGCCTCTGCGCCCTCTGTTTCTTTTAAGGGCATCGGACGAATCGGCAATATGTCTGAGTTCTTCAAGAACAAATGCCGGTATAATAAGCGGTCCTTCAACAAATCCCGTCTTGCATATGTCCGCTATCCTTCCATCTATAATAACACTGGTATCAAGAATCTTGGGCTGCACAACATTTCCTGCCTTGGCGGCCAATTTCTCCTTATCCTTTTGCGCCAGCCTCTTCCAGGGAAGAAGCAACAACAAAATATCCTCTCTCTTTTTACTTGATATGCTCACACCCAGATATCCCAGAAGTAAATATACCAGAATTGACAATAAGGTTCCCAACCATGCGAAAGGTATAAGCTTTATGGGACCACTGCTGATAAGGTAAGCAATTATAAGACCAATAATCAGTCCCACTGCGCCAACCAACATCTCACCGGTAGGAATTTTCTGAAGCATTCTCTCAACCTTTGTGGTAGACTCCTTACCTATATTGATAAGCCAGGAAGATATAAAATAAAATATAATTCCGCCGATAACCCCGCTAAGCAATATCAAAACAATAGAATTAGTACCGGAAAAATCAAAACCGAATAACTTTGTAAACCCAAAGTAATTAGTTAGAAGGTATGCTGCCTCCGAACCCATGGCAGCTCCCAAAACCATCAGCACCCAAACGATAATTTTTCTCATATGAAACATCACCTCCTTTTTAAAGTATATCCAGTTTGATGCTTTTTAAGCAATTATAAGCCATATATATTATATCAAATATATTAATATTAAAGAATAACAATTACCGATTAATTTGAATAAATTTGTATTATTAGGACATTTCTGTGCCCGATGGATTATTTAATAGCGTTTTCTATTACCGCCTCCATATTTTCATAGGATTCGTCCATAATAAGCATAAGCTCACTTATAAACAGCTGCCTGGCATTTTCGAGCATTCTTTTCTCACTGGTAGAAAGCTTTTTCCCCCGGTCTGCAACCGTAAGGTTTTTCACAAGCTCTGATATTTCAAAAATATCACCCTTTTTTATTTTTGCCTCGTTCTCCCGATATCTTATGCCCCAGTTTTTGCACATACGGCCTGTTTCGCCGGACAATATATTAAATACATCGGCAATCCTGTCCCCGGACATTATATCCCTTATTCCATGAGTTTCAGTTTTATCAATTGGCACCATTACGCTCATATCTTTCAAAGCGACCCTAATAACATAATATTTGAGCTTTTCGCCAAGAACTTCCTTTTCCTCTATGCCTTCAATAACCCCGGCTCCATGGCGGGGATAAAAAACCTTGTCACCAATGCTAAACATCAATTTTTCCCCCTATCGGGTTTATCCGGATATAAACCTGTTTTATTGATTACCATAACTTTCCACAATTAATAGGATGTCCTGCTGCAATAATAAATTGACATTGGAATTCCGTATACTTATAATGAATATAGAACAAAACTGAAGCAGTATTTCAATATTACCGGTTTTGATACTATTTTATGTTTACTTTAATATAGGAGTGATACCTAATGAAAGATTTGCTGTACGATCACTTCCAGGATAGCGTAGGAGAACTCCTGGTCCGTCACAAAAGTATTCTTGACGTGCTGACAAAGTATCAGGAATCACAGTCAAGGGTAAATAGGGCAGTAGTTAAGGCAGTAACCTCCTGTGGGTGTATTGAAATTAATTCAAAAAAACAGAATTATGATGATAAAGTAACATTGCAAGATCTGAAGTACTATATGGATACCCATTTAAAGGGAAGCCTGTGTCCAAACTGCAGAGATGTTATAGAAAAAGAGCTGGGCAATAATCTGTTTTATATCGCAGCCTTATGCAACATAATGGATATCAGTATGTACGACGTGCTTCTCAAGGAATATGAAAAAATGCATACCCTTGGTATTTACAACATGTTCTAAAGAACAAAGGGAGCGTCGCAGAACTACCGAATAGGCAGTCTGTGACGCTCCTTTCAATATTATTAGCTGTCATTCAGAAACGAAGTTGACTGTATATTATATCCTTTATCATTTCAGGTCTGATTTCCCATATATTTGCCTGAATCCTGAAAGCATCCCATTGATCCGTTTCAAATACCCTTACCCAACTGTCCATTACCCTTTTTCTTTCTTCCGGATAAAAATGTGTCGTATTGGCATCAAGAAAGGAGTAAGAATTCCTGAATCCTTTGCTCAAAATATCCTTTTCATACTCTTCCAAATCCATTTCATCCTTCGGTACATAATGGTGATTGAGTACATAATCCCATTTCGAGCCGTCGAAATATATAACCTCTGACTCTTCCACCTCCAGCACATATACGATCTCAGTATCGGTAGGCCTGAGCATATACTCTTCGCTTATGGAACACCAAATCGGATACTCTACCCCCTTTGGTCTGGGGACTATTTTGTCCGCAGCATCGACAAACCAGTCATATAAATTAATGATATAGCCTGCTATCAAATCAAACTTTTCCTCCAGGTGTTTTCTTTTAATTCTGATAACACCCGCGTTTTTTAAATCCTCCAGACTTCTTATATTCTGCCTTGTCCAAAGGGTTACCTTGTCTGCCGGGGCCTTTGGTCTTTCCAATTTCATCACCTCTATTGAAATGAATAGGTGCATATAAGGAGAAAAATGTGACGCAACTATGAGTTTGTAGATACCCTGGAGCAACAGCCTTGTATATCGACTCGCACAGTGCAAATCTTTGGACAGAATCACAGCTTGATGCTTGAAAAATCCTAACGCACATAAACCCGACCTCAGGGCTTTTGTGCAAACAAAAGCCTACATCTGTTGGTGGGTGTAGCATAAGAATTTATGCGGGCCCACATCCGGTATGTGCTGGATTTACCTCGTGTAAATCCTACGGATTTTTCTGCGCATCTTCACTGGATTCCGTTGCCCAAAGCCTTAAAAGGGGCTCGCGCATATATTTACTTTGGTTTACAACGCGCCTTATGCAAGTTCCCAAAAAGGCTTCCTTGATTTATTATGCATTTTGTCGGAAGCCTTTTTCCTAAGTACTCGCTGATATACAAAGGCTTTGCTCATATGTGTTTACATACACGGGGAATTGCATAGTATATCAGGGCACCTATATGGAGAGCAAATACCGGCGTGGGGAAGCTATTTTTGACGAAACCTTCCATTGGACCCCGGAACGGAAAGGCTTCCGGGCAAAATCATCAGACGGGCTTGCAGAGATGGGACCTTCGCCAATGATTTTGCTGGCTTTGGAAGGTGAGGAGAACATACTTCCCCTACAGCCGGAGTAATTCACAAACTATGTCGCATTATTCTCCTATTGCGTCACAGCCTCTTTCCTAAATATGCCTTTCAGTCTGTATCTGTTCATATATTCTCTTAAGACTTTCTTTGATGATTCTTGCCCTTACCTCTCCTATTCCCTCTACATTGTCCAATTCTTCTATTGAAGCTTTAAGAACCCTTTGCAGTCTATCAAACTCCGATATAAGATTTTCTATTATATTTATCGGAAGCCTCGGTATTTTGCTCAGAATTCGAAAACCCCTTGCTGATACCGGCAGGTCCAGTGTGCTTATATTATTTCCCAGTCCAAGTATTTTAGCTACAAATGTCAGCTCCAGAAGGTCCTCTGAAGATTGATTACGCAAGGTTCTTATTACTTCCTTACAGTTATTCAGTTCTTCCTGCGGCAGGTAATCCATGACAAGAAGTATTTCTTCTTCCATCAGGCCGGCCACCAATTCATCCAACTGCATGCTTACAAGCTTTCCTTCAATCCCCAGCTCATGAATATACCGATCAACTTCGGTTACTATTCTTGCTACAATCTCAGCTTTCTGCACTGCCAGTGCCACATCCATTACGGTTGCAGCATCATCAAATTCCAAAACTCCAAGGTTCGCCAGCGTTCTGTCCAGCACAGACTTGTATTTGGTCAAGGTTTGTAATGCCTGATTCGCTTTTGACAATATTATATTAAGGTCCTTCAGCACATATTTCAGATATCCTTTATAAATCGTTATTACATTTCTCCTCTGGGAAATTGAAATCACGAGCTCCCCGGTTTGTCTTGCCACTCTCTCTGCAGTTCTATGTCTTATGCCGGTTTCAGAGGACGGTATCGAAGGATCAGGTATCAGCTGCGTATTGGCATATAATATTTTTCTTAAATCCCGGCTAAGTATTATTGCACCGTCCATCTTTGCAAGTTCATATAAATATGCCGGTAAAAAGTCCGAGTTTATATAAAAACCTCCATCCACAAGAGACATAACTTCTTTACTATCACCAATTACAATAATTCCGCCGGTTTTAGCCTTTAGGACATTTTCCAAACCCTCCCTCAAAGGGGTACCCGGCGCAATCATCCTGAGACAGCCTTGAAGGCCCCCTTCTCTGCTTACTTCATCCCGCATCCGTTATCCTCCTATTACTATATCAAGCATATTATTTACATTAGATACCCCAACAATTTCAATATCCAATTTATCATTGAGCCTCTTTAAATTGTTTGCAGGTACTACACATCTGCTAAATCCGAGCTTTGCAGCTTCCTTCACCCTCTTTTCAACAAAGTTCACTGCTCTCACCTCTCCGGCAAGCCCTACCTCGCCTATGATAACGGTGCCTTCATCAATCTCTTTATCTCTGAAACTTGATGCGATAGCTGCCACTATTCCCAAGTCGGCAGCAGGTTCACTCAGTTTAATGCCGCCTACCGCATTGACATAGGAATCACTGCTGCCAAGCTGCATTCCAACTCTCTTTTCAAGTACGGCCATCAGCAGCATTACCCTGTTGTAATCAACCCCTGTTGTATTTCTCCTCGGAACACCGAAACCAGTATGGCTTAAAAGTGCCTGCACCTCAACCAGCATTGCTCTTGTCCCTTCCATTGCAGAGATAACGCAGGAGCCTGAAGCCCCTTTCATTCTGCCGGACAGCAGCATTTCAGAAGGATTGGCAATCCCGGTAAGTCCTTTGTCTCCCATTTCAAAAATGCCTATTTCATTGGTTGAACCAAATCTGTTCTTAACAGCCCGGAGCACCCTGTATGACATATGAGTTTCACCTTCAAAATAAAGAACTGTATCGACCATATGTTCAAGAACTCTGGGGCCTGCTATCGCTCCCTGTTTTGTCACATGACCCACTATAAAAGTTGCTATGCCATCCTGTTTTGCAATTTTCATAAGTCCGAGGGTAGCTTCCCTGACCTGGCTTACACTGCCGGGAGCCGAAGATATTTCCGGACTATACATGGTCTGTATGGAATCCACAACCAAAATGTCAGGTCTAATATCCCTTACATATACATCAATATTTTCAGTATTGTTCTCAGTCACAAGAAATATATTCCCCGACTTAATGCCCATCCTGAATGCCCTCAGCTTAATTTGGGCGGTTGATTCCTCACCTGATATATATAGCACTCTTTTTCCTTCGAGTCCGATATTATTTGCCACTTGAAGCAGCAAGGTTGACTTTCCTATTCCCGGATCCCCTCCCACAAGTACCAGGGAGCCCCTGACAATACCTCCCCCCAATACTCTATCCAGCTCATAATTACCGGAACTCTGCCTTTCTTCAATATCCTCCGAAATATCCAAAAGTGATTCGGGCTCCGACAAAATATTCATAAGTCTTTGCTGCGCGCGAGTATCTTTCTGCTCCGCTTCTTCAACAAGGGTATTCCACTGCCCGCACTCTGGACATTTGCCCATCCATTTTGGAGATTCGCTCCCGCATTCATTGCATACAAATTTCGTCCTTACTTTAGCCATTCTTTACACCTCATACAAAATTAACACTATATATCAACCCGTGTTTTCTTTAGCAACTATATCAGACGTTTGTAAAACTTATGGTTTTATATAAGTATTTCCTAAATATTCACACTTTTTTCATAAATCTATTTCCATTATACTATATTTGACAATATTATAACCACTTATATGTTTCCCACCGGATATTTTGTATTTAGACAATATAGTGCGGGACACATTCGTTAACAAAGGCTCTGTTCCGGGTAGGCAAAGCCAATGTAATCAAAAAATAACAAATCCCTCTGCAAAACTTACAGAAGGATTTGTCACCCTATATACTCCTGAAAATCAGCTTATCCTCCTCTGCATCTATCAGCACACCGGCGCCCGTTTTAATTTCTCCTTTAAGAATTTCCTCAGAGATCCGATCCTCTACCATTCTTTGTATTGCACGACGCAAAGGTCTTGCCCCGTATGCCTGGTCATAGCCTTTCTCTGCCAGGAATCCTCTTGCCTTATCGGTCACTTCAACATTTATGCCCATATCTTTGATTCGGTCTAAAAGCGATTTAAGCATAAGATCCACAATAAGCTTTATATGCTCTTGCTCCAACTGATGGAACACTATTGTCTCATCAACCCTGTTCAGGAATTCCGGCCTGAATGTCCTCTTCAGCTCCTCCAATACATTATTTTTCATTTTTTCATAAGCGTCTTCCTTCTCGTTAGCTGATGTTGCAAATCCGAGAACAGCCTGCTTTCTTATGGTACTTACACCAACATTGGAAGTCATAATCACTACTGAATTTTTGAAATCTACTGTTCTTCCTTTTCCATCAGTCAGCCTACCGTCGTCAAGTATCTGCAGCAATACGTTGAATATATCCGGGTGTGCCTTTTCTATCTCATCGAGGAGTATAACTGAATAAGGCTTCCTTCTGATTTTTTCGGTCAGCTGCCCTCCTTCTTCATATCCTACATATCCCGGCGGTGAACCGATAAGTTTGGATACGGTATGCTTTTCCATATATTCGGACATATCAATCCTTATCATGGCATTTTCGTCACCAAACATTGCTTCTGCCAATGCTTTTGAAAGTTCCGTTTTCCCGACTCCCGTAGGTCCCAGAAAAATAAAGGAGCCGACCGGTCTTTTAGGATCCTTGAGACCAGCTCTTGCCCTCCTGATTGCTTTAGACACAGCTAAAACCGCTTCGTCCTGCCCTATAACCCTGTTATGGAGTATGGATTCCAGATTGAGCAGTCTATGAGATTCCTCTTCTGCCAACTTGGTTACCGGTATTCCCGTCCAGCTGGATACAATAGAGGCAATATCCTCTTCCGTAACGATAGAGTCCTTTGAGCTGACTTTATCAGCCCAGTTTTTTTTGCTATCCTCCAGCTCCTGTTTGATATCTTTAATATTATCTCTTATCTGAGCAGCTCTCTCATAGTCCTGAAGGCCTATTGCTTCAGACTTTTCCTTCTCCATAGCTGCAATCTCCTCCTCTAACTTTTTGAGATTCGGAGGTGCAGTAAAAACCTTTATTCTTACCCTTGACGCTGCTTCATCCACCAGGTCTATTGCCTTATCGGGAAGAAATCTGTCCGCAATATACCTGTCCGACAAATCAACTGCCGCTGCAATAGCTTCATCGGTTATCTTTACCTTGTGATGTGCTTCATATTTATCTCTTAGCCCTTTAAGAATTTGAAGGGCTTCTTCTTTGGTCGGTTCCCCTACAGTTACCGGCTGAAAACGCCTCTCCAGAGCAGAATCTTTCTCTACATGCTTTCTATACTCGTCAAGAGTTGTTGCACCTATAGCCTGGATTTCACCTCTTGCAAGAGCCGGTTTTAATATGTTGGAGGCATCTATTGCTCCCTCTGCTCCTCCCGCTCCGATAATCGTATGCATTTCATCTATAAAAAGTATTATATTTTTTGATTCTCTAATTTCATTTAATACACTTTTAAGCCTTTCTTCAAATTCGCCCCTGTATTTAGAGCCGGCAACCATTGAAGACAGATCCAGTGTAACAACTCTTTTCCCTCTTAGTATTTCCGGAATATTCCCTTGTATTATTTTCTGTGCCAATCCTTCGGCAATTGCCGTTTTACCTACTCCGGGGTCACCAATAAGAGCCGGATTATTCTTGGTTCTTCTGCTGAGTATTTGAACTATGCGTTCAATTTCCTTTTCTCTCCCTATAATGGGGTCCAGCTTGCCTTCTCTGGCCATTTCAGTCAAATCTCTTCCGTACTGGTCCAAGGCAGGTGTATTAGTGTTTTTAGCAGATACTGCCCCGAGGCTGCTTTTCCCTGACTCATCCTTGAGTAATGCCATTATCTCCTGTCTTGCTATATCAAAATTCAAACCCATTACCATAAGTATTTGGGCTGCCGCCCCTTCTCCTTCACGAATCAGGGCCAGGAATAAATGTTCGGTCCCGATATAGTTGTGTCCCAAGCTCCTTGCTTCTTCCGCACTTAACTCAAGGACTGTTTTGGTTCTCGGAGTATAGCCCAAAACCTGCTCAACTCTCTTCTGTCCTTTCCCAATCACAGTCTCGACCTTCTGCCTGATTGAATCAAGAGAAATTCCTCTGTTTTTCAGCACCTGAGCTGCAATTCCTTCTCCTTCTTTAACCAGCCCCAGCAGTATATGCTCAGTCCCAATATAGTTATGATTTAATCTGATGGCTTCTTCCTGAGAATATACCATAACCTTCCGGGCCCTTTCAGTAAATTTATCGAAAACTCCCATAAAAATCCTCCAATCTGTTTTTTTGCATTGTTCTGCATTCCACATGTTTCGAGCCTTAGTCTTTTCTTTGAAGTCCTGCTCGAATTCTCGTACCTCGCATCTCGTATCCCGTGCCTAACTATTTAGTTTGTTTCTTACTATTTCTGCTCTTATTACATCTCTCTCTCCCGGGTTTAATTCTCTTCCGCTGCTCCTCTGTATACTTGCAGTTTGGGTTTCTATCATTATTTCATTCAAAAGCTGTACCGGAGTATCCTTAATAATATTCAAATCTACTCCAAGCCTCATATCTGAAAGCAGCTTCATGCATTCAAGGGAATTCATAACCCTTGCATTCTTCATAATTCCCCAGGAGCGCCATATTTTATCTTCTATCTGTATCCTGTTACTTTCAAGCAATATCTGTCTTGCTTCCTTTTCTTTATCGATAATCTGTCTTGCCACTGCAGTAAGATTTTCAACTATTTCTTCCTCTGCCCTGCCAAGGGTTATCTGATTGGAAACCTGGAAGATGTTTCCCACTATCTCTGTGCCTTCGCCGTACAAGCCTCTTATTGTAAGACCTATATGGGCCACTGCCTGAAGTATTTTGCTCATATTCCCGGTGATATTGAGCGCCGGCAAATGCATCATTACAGATGCACGCATACCCGTGCCTACATTAGTAGGGCAGCTTGTAAGATAACCCCAGTTCTCGCTGTATGCATATTCAATGCTTTGTTCCAATATATCATCTATACTGCTGGCCATTTCCCATGATTTCTTGATTTGTAGTCCTGAGAGTATCGTCTGTATTCTTATATGATCCTCTTCATTGACCATAATGCTTACAATTCCGTCACTGCTTATAAGTGCCGCGCCTTTCGCGCTGCTCTTCAGAAGCCCGGGACTGACAAGATGCCTTTCTACAAGATACTGCCTCTCTATTGGCGGAAGCTCCTGCATAATATAATCCTTAAATTTCAAGGCTGACTCAGACTTTAAAATACTGTTTCTGACCTTGCTTATTACTGCGTCTGCCCTTTCATCATCCAACCCTGACGGAAATGGAATATCTGCTATGTTCCTAGCCAGCCTTATCCGGCTGCTTAATATTATATCACTCTGGGGGCCGTCGCCTTGCATCCAGCCTTTCATCACATCTCCCCCTTTCCTCTCTTATTAATTTCTCTTATTTTGTCCCTTATTGCTGCAGCTTTTTCGTATTCTTCACTCTTTACAGCCTCTTCCAATTTTTGTTTGAGCCTTTCAACCTCTCGCTGCACTTTTATTCTGCTTCCTGCCCTGTTTGGTATTTTACCGGTATGGCTGGTATTTCCATGAACCTTCTTAAAAAGCGGGTTAAGCCTTTCACCAAAAACTTTATAGCAATTACCGCAGCCAAATCTTCCGGTTTCTTTGAATTTCCCATATGACAATCCGCATACATCGCAATTGATATCGTTTACTAAATCAGACTTTTTAAGAGCTGCCCCTCCTGAGTTCAGTAATCCGGCCAAAAGGTCATTTACCGAGAAGCTTGTACTTATGCTTAATAGGTTCTTTTCCATTGCGCACTGCTCACATAAGTGAATATCTGATTTCTTTCCATTTTCGACCTTTGTAATGTGTACCGTTGCCGGTCTCTTTACGCATTCATCACAAAGCATAATTATACACCCCTCAATCTATTAATGCTGCTACTATTACAGCCTTTAAAATCTCTGCCCTCAGATTGTCTCTGTATGGTTTTTCCACCATAGAGAGAGTGCTGTCGTCAGATGCAGCCTTGAGAACGTTAACAAGCCTGACATCAATCAACTTCTTCTTATACATAGCTTCTACGATAGTAAAAGCTCTTTCTTTATTGATACTGCTGCCAATGTTTTTGGAGAGCATGTCTAAAAGATAATCTTCCTTGTCAACATCTACACGGGTGATTTTTATACAACCACCACCGCCCCTGCGGGATTCTATGAAATACCCTCTTTCCGTAGTAAATCTGGTCATTAGCACATAATTAATCTGGGACGGAGCGCAATCAAACTGATTTGCCATTTCATTTCTCTGAATCTCAATTACACCCTTGCCCTGTTCCATCATTTCACTTATGAAGTTTTCAATCAAATCACTTATTCTTGACATATCATCACTCTCTTTTCTCGACTTTGACCTTCTTTGACCTTTGTTTATATTATATAACATTACTATTTATACTTTCAAGTATTATTGTAAAATTGCTTTATTTTTATTATTCATCAGTTACATTAAAAAGCAGAATATCGAGGAGGTTCGTGCTTTTCCGCACATTATTAAGATACCTTCTGCAAAAGAAGAAGGTATCTTAATAAATGGATTTATTAAAATTAATATTTGACCTCTTTGGGCTTACCAAGAGTCTGCAAGTATTGAGCCTTATTCTTCTGTTCTTCCGAGCTTATCCAGTAATTAAATGTTGATATAAACTCACCGTATAGACTTATATCATTAAGCTTATCTTCAATTTCTCCATAATAATCTTTCTGGTCCATACTATTTCTCCTTATCACGGTTATTGTTTTTTATGGTTTAATAATCCCTGCCCTTGTATCCTGTTTGGCAGTCCCCATAGCCTTCTTTTTCATAATTTGATGTTTACGCAGAAAATCGAAAACCATCATTTATAGTTTATGAAACAGCAATTAAAATATTCATAAGAACAAAGGCGGCTTCGCCGCATTTGCTGCCCATGCGCCTTTTTCGAGTGTGCGAGAAAATTCTGGCGCGGGTACCTAAATTAAGGATTCTTATTGTATAGAAAAGTTATACTTTCCTATACAATAAAAAAGCATGGCAAACCTGAATCTGCCATGCTTTTTTATTTATCTTTACTCTTTTTCCTTTTCTGCGTTAACAGCCTCGATTATCTTCTGTGCTGTCTGAGCGGGCACTTCCTCGTA
>JAKPKE010000029.1 GCA_029553855.1 Bacillota bacterium
CAAAAGCTAAGACAGTCCTGTAGCAAGAGTTTGTTACTGAAACATTTGGTTGGATTTGTAATCCTGTCCAATAGGGAAATTTATACTTGCAAAAAATTAGGGAAGCCTGTTACAGCTTCCCTGAGAGAGAGATTGATTTACTACGATGTGTGGTCGAATACCTCAACGGATACCAACGGACTATTGTAAATCAACCGCTTGCACATGGTTAATGGCAAAATACAGGTCTACATCATATGACCCACATTTAGGACATTTTACTTCAAGGGATTTCGGTATCACCTTCAAAAATACTTTCCCGCATTCCTGACACTCAAACTTCTCCTTATTTGCTTTCATTTTTCACACTCCTTATATACTCCACTACTTTTACAAAATTCTCAAATGTCCCTTCAATAATATCTGTTGAGAAATCCTCAGTGACATCAAGGTCTTGTTTAAAAACCCTAATGTCTGCTTTGCTGAATACTCCAGGATGTGTTTGTTCAAAAGCAATTGATACTTCATACTCCCCTTCGTGATGTTTTAAACACACAAATTGGGAACTATACCCTGCTCTTATATACATAGTTGCCTCACCTCCGTTTTTTATTTTCTTCATGCCACACCTCCATAATTTATTTCAGCTTAAATAAGCTGATGTAGTATACTACATTATTCTATAATGTATGTCAAGAAAAAAATAAAAAAATTTTACAGGTAGCATTTATTTTAGCCCTACTGGACAGGACTAAAAGCTACAGATAACGCCCCTATTAAAAATTAAAAAAATATTAGCTCATTTTTTTCTTGACATATTATATATAATATGAGATATATATTATAACAAAATACTTTGGAGGTGTGTTATGCTGTCAAAGAAAGTTTTCTGGATTGACGTTGAAACCGAAACTCTGATACGTGAGGAAGACTACCGCTATCCCTTGTGCAGTTTCCCCGACAAGGACTGCACAGATGCCTTCCGCATCTGTGGAAGGCTTGTCTGCGATGTGTGGGATGGCAACCACACACGCTGTCCCTATCTGAAAAGATAGTAGCCTACAGGTAAGCAAAGCACTTGCTTACCTGTTTTCTATGTTGGTGAGCCCCTATTGGACGCCCTACAGGGCCCAGCCCAGTTGGACAGGACTGTACCCCTATATATATTCGAGGTGCCCAGTAGGATTGGACTCCTATATATATAATAGGTGCCCAGTCCAATCCTGTCCACAGTTTAACTTGGAGTTTAATATGCTAAACAAGGGCCCTGTTGGACAGGGCCCTAATCCACACCCCTACTGGACAGGGCAAAGATACATACACAGCCCTGTAGCAAGAGTTTGTTGCTACAACATTTGGTTGGATTTATAATCCTGTCCTGTAGGGAAAATAATACTACGCTTGGTAGGTCAGTAACAGCCCTATTGAACAGGGCCCTACAGGACAGACTATAGTTGGTTGGACACTGACGAGCTAAGCTCTCTCACAAGGCAATGGTGAGAGAGCTTATAAAAGCTATGTATGGTCGAATACTACGACCGATACAGATGGGCTGCTATAAATTAACTTTTTGCACTTCCCATTAAGTGCATGAGAAAGCACAAAATACAGCCATACAGGGGCAGAACCTATAAGCACTACTTCATCTTCACCAACACCAGCCTGGTCCAACACAATCTCTACGTATTCCTCAACCCGCTCGCCCCTTGCCCACACCTTATCAACATCTATAACTTTCATGCTACACCTCCAATATAGTTTATTTTGCTACATGATGTCTTCCTTGATTATCCGTACCCTCCGCAGATACGGACAGTTTTCTATACTTGGACAGTTGAAGGCATTAGTACTGCGTCTGCCTAACTGCCAAGCAGGACTGTCAAGGTTATGTCCCGTGTCACCAATACAGATAGCTTTTACTACTAAGCTATCTTCTATTATGTAGTGATTGGGACGTTCTCTATCTGTCTGTATCACTACTGGTTTGAGTATGTAACTCTCATTCTCAGGTAGAATTACTCTACTATTACAAATACTATCAAGTTTTGTACATATTCTACGCATAGCCACCTCCATAATTTATTTCAGCTTAAAATAAGCTGATATAGT
>JAKPKE010000037.1 GCA_029553855.1 Bacillota bacterium
TGCTTAAAATTGCCCATCGGCTATAATGAGTAAAAGGGCAAGGAGAGATGTAATGAAATATACATTGGATCTGTACAAAGCAAGTTTAAAATCATATGAAATTTATCTGGAAAGACTTATAAGAAATCAGATGACACAGGCGTCCGGCTGGAGAAAAGACGGTGTCATTATTGTGGATGAGGGCTTTGTACCCACTCATATCGCAGGGGTTTTATATGCTCCCGGATTACTGTATTTCAATGAGGACAGCAAATACTATAAATCAAAAAAAGCAATGGAGTTCGCCTTCTCCGTTCTGGAGTTCTTTGAAAGAAACTTAAGTCCCGAAGGACTTATGGATTTCTATATGTGCAATTTCCGGTCGGCACCGGATACATCCTTCTCAATACAGCCTCTGGTCGATCTTTACAATATCATTAAAGATAAAAAAACCGATGAAACGGGAGAACTCTTTAAGAAAAGACTTTACGGTTTCATAGTAAAAATAGCGGACGGAGTTTTTGGAGGAGGATTCCATACCCCCAACCACAGATGGGTTATAACGTCAGCTCTGGCTATGGTCATGAACATGACCGGAGATAAAAAATATCTTAAGAGAATAAATGAATATCTGGCCGAAAGTATTGATTGCGATGAGGAAGGCGAATATTCGGAGCGGTCTTCCGGTGGATATAATTTTGTCAATAATGAAGCACTTTTAATAATAGCACAGGAACTTGATAAACCGGAACTGCTGGAATTCGTGCGCAGGAATCTTATGATGATGACCTACTACATACATACCGACTTTCTCATATTCACGCAGAATTCCACCCGCCAGGATAAGGGAAAAGAAAACATTTATCTGGACAAATATCTCTACCAGTATCTTAAAGCGGGTTATCTGCTTAAGGATGAACAACTGCTCGGTGTGGCAAAAGCCATACAGAATGAACTTTTCTCCAAAGGAAGAGGATACCCTATAGGATTGGCCACCATGATGGCGGAACCGGAGGTATTGATAATACCGGAACATATAAAACCGTTTGAAATTCAGCCGTATGTAAAGCATTTCAAAAAATCCAAGATATTAAGGATTCATCACAACGGTATGACTTTATCGGTTATTGAAGACAGAGAAACCTTTTTGTATCTTAAATATAAGAGTTTCGACATGTTTATTCAGGGAGGAATACTCTTTTTTAACGAGCGACATATTAAAGTTAACAATATCCGTCCCATAGAAAACGGTTTTGCAATGGACTATCACGGTCAAGGCATATATTATCATCCGTTCGGGCAATATCAGGGAACCGCGGATTTCTGGGAAATGGACAAGTCCAAAAGAGCAACCTCCGAGTTGCTTACGGTGGATGCCGTCATTTTAGTTACCTTGACGGAAAAAGGGTTCAGAATAAGTCTCAAAGCCCGGGGCATAGAAAAGGTATCCGTAAGATTGGATATTGCTATTAATAACAATGCTTTTATCATGGGTGACGGATATACAATAAAAGCAAATGCCGGAGGAATACTGCTGCCCGAGTCGGGTGCTGTCAGAGCGGAATTCGGAACTTGCGGAGTGAAAATAGGACCTGTAAGAAACGATACATACATCACCCAAGGATTGTTCGGTTCGGAACCTCTGGATACCGATAAATACCATATATTCTTTAACTATCTTACTCCGTTCGAGCACAGTTTTACCATAGAGCCGGTAACTAAATTTGAGGATTGATTTTCAAATGCTTACGGACATGTAAAGTTTTAAAAACAACCTTCTACAACTTATGTGTAAAACTATTCGTTGTTTATAATGAAATAATGCTGTAAAGCCCCTATCATTGAGGCATCATTTTCATATACCGCGCATTCAATGGCGGTCTTTTCATAATAGAATTGATCCGTCATCATACTTAAGTATCTCTTAAAGCCCGCTACAAGACTGTCTCCCCTTGCACTAATCCCCCCGCCGATTATAATCTTCTGCGGAGAGAAAGCATATATAAGGTTAGCCAGAGCCGATGCCATATCCTTGTAAAATGCATCTATTATCCGGTAAGCGGTGTCGTTGTCGGCATCAAACAAATCAAACAGTTCTCTTCCGTTTGATACCAAAAGTTTATGTTCTTTTGCCGTCTTGACCAAAGCACTGATGGAACATAACGATTCCCAGTTTTTACCGTCTCTTAAGTGCATAAGTCCGAACTCTCCCGCGGAATAGCCGTATCCCTCGTACAGCTTGTCGGAAATAACCACTCCGCCGCCTATTCCGGTCCCTATGGCTACAACTATGAAATCCTTCCCCTTATTAAACTGAATTTGTGATAAAGCAAGACAATTCACATCATTACAGGCGGTAGCACTAAGATTGAATTTTTGCTTTATTATTTCCCGAAAATCGGTACCGGTGTACCCGACCATTACATCGTCGGCATACAATACACGCCCGTTGCTGCTGTCCACCGCTCCCGTCGTGGAAATAGCCACTCCCTCCAGCGGATATTGCTTCAACATATCCGCTATTATTCCCATTACCCGGTTCAGAAGCTCCTCGCCTCCCAAAAATATTCTCGACGGTATTTTGCTTTTATGCACAAAAGAAAAGGACTCATCCAAAACCCCGTACTTAATGGAGCTCCCTCCTATATCTATGGCAAGATACAATCTCCCTGAACCGGTGTTATCATAGGCACTCATTTTTCCTTCCCCATCTCATTGTATTCTTTAGGCATGTATTTGGCCGCTATTATGGCTGTTACACACGCTGCTATTACTATATAAGGCATCAAATGAGCTCCGAACACGGGATTGTCAGGTAGCGTAATCTCTTTGATGTTGAGCCACACCACACTTGTGGATAATGCTCCAACAAGAGCCGTACACAATCCCTGCATTGCAAAATACATTGACGGATGGCTCTTACCCGTAGCCTTCAATTCATCGGCAGCCGCCTGTGCGGGTATCGCATAAGGAGCGGAGAAAAACGCACCTAAACCGTAACTTCCTATTGTAGCTCCCGTTGCTCCTATTGCCAACCTTATATACTCATCGGGTATCCACTTGATATATGCGATGGAAAACATAAGCATGGCAACGGCAAAAGAACCCATAGCCGTCTGGAATGCAAATCGGAATCCTTTCTTTTTCATTACTTTCCTGTAGAAATACAGCATTAAAGGAACAGGGGCGAATGCTGCGGAATTTATAATGGCAATCTGCCAGCTGTTAAGTCCCATAGGTCCCGATGCCAGTACATTCTGTCCCGCTAAGAACATCTGAAGCCCGAAGAAAAAGATTCCGAAAACCACTAACCACATTATAAATCCCTTGTTCATAATTGTCAGTTTTATGCTCTCCATGAAAGGTACTTCTTCTTCCACCGCTTCTCCCGCTTCTACACGCTTTGCAACATCCTCCGGTAGCGTCGATTGTTCTTTCAGTAGGAAAAAAGGTATTATCATGGTAAGAAGCAAGGGTGACAGTATAAGGGCAATATGCCGGATATTCAACCCGCCTACCATTAAAGGTATAACGGCATAACCGATGGAATATTGAACGGTATCAAAAAACGCTTTCCAGGAAGAAAGATAATGACGATCGCTGTCATTCTCGGTAACTTCCGAATAAGTACCGTAATATGTTACCAGTGTCATAGTGTAGGAAGTAAAGAAAAAGATAAGCAACACACCGAACCATATTGTGTTTAACAAACTGTGCTCCGCTATTTCCAAGGGAAAACAGAATAATATGTATGTGATAATCATGGGTATGTACCCTATAAGTATAGCCGGACGCCTTTTACCCCATCTGGTCTTCAGCGTATCGGTCAGTGATGCCAGCGGTACATCCGCTACACCGTCAACGATTTTCGCTATCAATACAAACACACTGAACAAAGCGGTCATAACAATGGTTTTATTGGCATATGTCCAGTTTTCAATGTTTTTCAAAAAACCTGCCGTACTCAAGCCGTCTATAAGATAGGCTGAAATCATTAGGTTTATAAGCCCGGGTCCGAAACCGGACAGAGCATATAAAGGCAGGTAGTTTCTTTTGATTTTTTGCATAATATCCTCCTAAATCTTTTCCAATTGTTTATAAGCTTTCTTCAGTGATGCAAAATCGTATTCAGTACCGGATTTATCTCCGATTTTCATTAAACAAAGTTTAACTACGGTTTTTCTGATTTCCCGCAACACCTTATTTGAGTCGACCGGATAAGGCGTATGGCCCATGAAATCCAGAAAGTTTAAAGAGAATATCTTTTTCTGTATCTTTTTACTTAAGCCCAGAGGGCTTAATGTGAAATCGTTATCGTGCATAAGGTAGGAATAATGCTTGTCGATAATAAAATCCGCTTTGGAAGAAACATACCTTTTAACCAGATCCGCCCGTTTCTTTTCCTCTTCTAAAGAAGCGCTTTTACCGTCCACCACACCTTTTGTACCTATATCGGTTCCGTACATAATCCTGTCCTGATATTTTTCAAAAAAGGCTGTTGCTTTTTCTTTATTTTCGGAGAAATTAATATACATCTCTATTCCCGGGGTAAGATCAACATATACATTTTGATACTTATCCAATATTTCCGATAATCTGTCCAATTGTTTTGACAGGAAAAAGAAGTGTGCAAATATTATCTTCAGATCAGGATGCTTTTTTAATACATTCAACACTTCCTCATATTGTTTCTCGTTGTTAACATATGTTTCATCATAAAGCCAGTCCTGCTGCATAGCCCATTTGGGTATTTTATCTTTATCCCAGAACTCCTCAGGATCGTTTACATGCCATAAGATAGGAAAAGCGGTGTCTTCCATAAACGCAAAATACGGCTCCCACACCGACTCATCAAAGGGGGGCACATTGAGCATCTTTCTTATCTGAGGTTTGCCCTCTATCATCTTTATACCGTCACATCCTGCTTCTCTCATACGCAATGCGTATTTTGCCATTGCTTTTCCCAAAGTTTTCTTTTTGATGAAATAGTTGGAAGCATCCAGACTTGCAAACACATATATCCTGTCGGATAATCTATGTTTGAGAATAAGGGCATCCTGTACCGCTGATAATTTCGCTCTGTCGGGTACAACAACAATATTGGCTATGTCGGTATCGCAATAGTCCAGTATTCTTATCATCTCTTCAACGGGTATGTTGGATGAATAGTGTATGTGGCAGTCAACAATTTTCATATCATTGAACATATGCGCCTCTTAAAACAATACTTTATTTGCATATATATAATATCACAAGTACAACACATGTTTAAGGTGATACTTTTAAATTTTGAAGAAAAAGGTGTAAAGAATATACTGCATCATGCAAAATATTTAATTCCTCTTCCTTTCCCCGTTGTTTCAATATATCCTCCGGCTACAAGATTATTCAAAATGGAAACTGCTTTGGTTTTCCCGAAACCTGTCGCTTTTACAATCTCCGAGCTGGATAGGCGTCTTCTTTTCAAAAGTGAGTACACTCGTTTCTCATCTTCCGTCAGATTGTTTTTTTCTTCACTA
>JAKPKE010000052.1 GCA_029553855.1 Bacillota bacterium
ATGCAAATTATCTATCTCCAATACATTGTTCTCATCTCTCATCTTTGTGGTGAACTCTTCTACGGGAACATTCTTTCTGTTCTTCTTTTTCTCCAGTTGGTCGGTAATCTTTCTGTTTCTTCTGGAAATAGCCCGCGATTCCTTTGCGGAAAGGTAGTTTAAGCTCTTTATTTTTTTATCGAATTTTTTACCAAGTTTCATTTTCTCACCTACCTTTTCATCTTAGGATCAAATGCATCCCTAAGACCGTCTCCCACAAAGTTAAATCCTAAAACGGTTATAAGTATCAGCATTCCCGCTGGAATCCATACAAACCAGTAATTCTGCAATACATAGCTGTCGTTAACGGAGTTTACTATATTACCCCAGGAAGCATACGGATACTTGACACCGAGATTCAAAAAGCTCAATGTCGCTTCGGTAAGTATTATTCCGCCCAAGCTCATTGTCGCAAACACTATAAGTTGCGGAATAACATTGGGCACAAGATGCCTGAATATCCTTCTGTAAACAGATAATCCGGTGGCTTCATTGGCTATCATAAACTCCTGTTCTCTCAAGGATAAAATCTGACCTCTGACAACCCTTGCTATACCCGGCCATCCGAAGATGCCTAAAATAATCATTAAAAGATAAATTCGCACACTGGGATCCAGCTTCATGGTATCCAAAGCGGCTCCTAAAATAATATAGATAGGCATGGTGGGTATACAGTTGAATATTTCCACAAGCCTCATAAGTAAGGTATCCACCCAGCCTCCGAAATATCCCGATAAACCGCCTATAATAACTCCTATAATTATTTCTATCAACACAACGACAAATCCTATAGTTAATGATACTCTGCCACCGTACATAAGTCTTACCAGTATATCCATTCCCGAACCGTCGGTTCCCAGCGGATGTTCTTTACTGGGGAAAGCATAAGTATCAATCAGATCGGTCATTTTATCCGTCCTTATAACCCACTGTAAATCATGCCTTTCCACAAGATATTCCACCGTCTCTCCTGAATCATCGGTATACGTGAAAGAGGAAATATTATTGTACATCGCATGTTCCACGGCATTTTTAAAATCAATAGATAAGAAAACATCGGCGGAAATAGGAGTTACGATAAGTTTGGATATATTGGCAAACGGTATCTTTTCCGAACCTGATACTTCATATATCGTACAGGTATCTTCATGATAGTCTATAAAGTAATTCTTATTATTCACTTTAAAGGTATCAACATGTGCCTTTAAAGCCGTTTCCGCTGCATACTTTATCTCAAAATCCGCTCTTGTACCTTCTTCATACATGTCATATATGTTCTTGGTTAACACAACCTGTTCCTGGCCGGTATAAATAACACATTCTCTTTTCGAAAGTTCAAGAAAGTACTCTTTTCCGTCAAATTCGATAGTGCTATTCTTACTGTCAATAGCTTTAAGAACAGCCTTCTTGAAAGCCGTGGAAAACACAAAATCGCTTTCTTGGTTAAAAATGTAATCGCCGAGTATTATATCAATCCTGCCGATTCTTTTTGTTTCGGAAAGTACCACTGCATCGGCAGACAGCTCTTTTATCGCGAATTGCACATCCTTGCCGTCTATTTTAGTGGTAAATATATTCTTTCCGTCCTTCAGCGCCAATGCAAAAGCCGCCTTATTGATGGAGGTAAACTCAAAACCTTCTTTTACTTCTTCATACCAGTTCTGATTTATTGTAGCTGTTGCATGTTGCGAAGAAGTAACTTCTTTTTTATAGAAAATCTTTGTTTCCGGATAGGGATGCAACCAACCTCCCACAAAGGAAAATACAAACATTGCAAGTATTATGATAAGTCCTATTATCGCAAGCCTGTTTCTTACAAACCGCTTTGCTACCAGCATGGTGGGAGAAAGCATCTTGACTCTCTGTTCATCGTCTAAACTGTCCGATTGGCTTATATGTTCATCAATGTTTGAAGAGCGGATTGTAAAATCATCCTCTTTTATGTAATCAATCCTATTTTCGTTTTCCGGTCCGCCGTCATACGGCAAATTATTCCTGCTCATTTTCCGCCCCCCTTCCTAATTGACTCTGACTCTCGGGTCCACTACGGCATACAATATATCGGAGATAAGAGTACCGATAAGCGTAAGTGTCGCTAAGAATACCAGATAAAACATGGAAAAAGGTATATCTCCCACTATCATTGCCTGATATGCCGTGTAACCTATTCCGGGTATTGAAAAGAGTTGTTCCGTTATCATCGCACCGGAAAAAAGTCCCGGCAAGGTTCCGCCGACAATGGTTACGATAGGAATCAGGGTGTTCCTGAAGGCATGTTTATTAATTACCGTTTTTTCCGAAAGACCTTTTGCTCTGGCAGTCCTTATATAATCGGAATTAAGTACTTCCAACATATTTGTTCTTGTATATCTCATCAAAAAGCCTAAGCTTACTATTGTCAAAGTAACTACCGGCAACACAAAATGCGATGCCACATCGAAAAACTGTCCGACAGGTGTCAGCTGATCATAGTACCTGCTCACTTTTCCTACCGGTTCAAACCATCCTAATTTGTAGGCAAAACCGAGTTTTAACAGTGTTGCAAAGAAAAATGTAGGTAAAGAAATACCTATCAGTACAAATACACTTACGGCATAGTCGGTCTTGCTGTACTGCTTTCTTGCCGCTAAAATCCCCAAAGGTATTGCTATAACCAGTTCCAGTATCAATGATATAAGTCCCAAGAAAAATGAGTCCCAAATAACTTCCTTGAACTTCTGCACCACCGGAACATTAAACTTCCATGAATCCCCGAATTCACCCTTTAACAGTGAATCCTTAAACCATCCGAAAAATCCCTCTATTACTCCGCCGTCCAAATGGTAAATCTTATTAAGCTGATCCAGCCATTCGGTATAACTTTTTCCGCCCGGAAGCGAAGCTCGCTCTCTGGCTATTCCCTCAACATAAGATGTGGGCAGAGCACGTATAATCGTATATGCTATCAGGGATACGAAAAAAAGTATCACTATACTTAATAATATACGTCTAACCAAAAACTTCCACATTAATTTACTCCTTATCAAAACTGTGCCTAAATACGCAGTTTAAAATATTATACACATAAGGAAAGCCCGCCGTCAACAGCGGGCTTTCCTGTGTTGCTAAATATT
>JAKPKE010000039.1 GCA_029553855.1 Bacillota bacterium
GGTCGAACTCAACCCAGTCGCCAACTGCAAATCTTTCTTCTTCATATCTCTATCGATAAGCAGCTTCCATAATTTTTTGTAACTTACTTTCATATGCGCCACCTGTTTCATAAGTTTTAACTAATTATACCAAAGCCCCCATGTGTTTTACAACACTATTTACGCAATTATAAAGATTCAGTTTGTGATTATATAAAAAACAAATGCGTTTATAGAAATAAGTATAGCTATCTCCGGGAAGCCGTGGTAGTGTTATATGTGTGAGGGAATAATGACATGGCAATTCTTTTTAAAAAATGCAGACAGTGTCTGCATTTTTTAAAAAGGAGGCAAACCCGTGCTGAAGCAAACATTTCCAGAAATTGAATTTGTGCAAGTGCCGTCTGCAGAATTGAAATGTTTAGGAGAAAATAGCATGAATTCAGAAATACATATACGCCTGTTAGAAGTGGCCAAGCTTGCTGATGCCATTATCAAAATTGAAGGAGTATCGATATCGGATTATGCAAGAAATCTTTATGCACAATGGGTGAGTTGAGAGATTACCGGCAAAGAGATGAAAGGATATTGAGATTATCAAGGCGGTTAATACGCTTGGATACCACATTTTTTGAATTGCCTCGAATTCGAGGCAATAACAAATTTGTTATTGCAACTTAATAACGAATATGTTATTATAATATTACAGCAGAGGGGAACACTAAAGAATGTTCGAAGTTGAATTTTTGAAGACCAAAGCGGCAACAACCTATTAAGGACTTCATTGTAGACTTGCAGGCAAAAGGACAAACAAGCAAAAATGACCGTATCCGCAGCGAAAAGATTTTGACATACATCAGAGTGCTGCAGGAATACGGAACAAGGGCGAGCGAACCCTATGTCAAGCATATCGAAGATGATATCTGGGAGCTGCGCCCGCTGGATGACAGGATATTCTTCTTCTATTTCAAAGATAACACTTTTATATTGCTACATCATTTCCTGAAAAAGACGAAGAAGACTCCACGCAGAGAGATTGAACAGGCAAAAAGAAATCAAACCGACCACCTTGAAAGGAGCAAATAGGTATGGGAACTAATTTTAATAAGCTCTGGAACGACCCCAAATTCATTGACCCGACGCAGAAAGCCAAGATTGATTTTGAGGTAGCGCTGATTGGGAAGCTGATTGAAGCCAGAGAATCAAAAGGATTATCGCAAAAGGAGCTTGCTGACCTTGCGGGCTTGAAGCAGCCTGCCATCGCCCGTTTGGAAAGCATGAAAGCGACGCCGCAGATAGATACTTTGTTTAGGATTTTGCAGCCGCTGGGATATACGTTGGCTGTCGTCCCCTCTGAACAGCCTCAAAAGTAAGATAAATCTGCAGGCGCTACTTGCAGATTTGCTTTTATCGTTTTCTGACCTCAGCAAAACTATATTTATACTACCTTACGAACAACCACCGGTCGCCGGTTCAAATCCGGCCAGTAGCTCCAAGGCAGATAAACTCCTTAGAATCATAATGGTCCTAAGGAGATTTTGTTTCTTGTAGTCTGCGTAAGGGCAGATATCCCCGATAGCAGCAAGAGCCGGCAGTGGACATCCATTATAAATATATCGGATATGTGGAGATGAAGGGGATGTTCGGACTATCGATGGTCATGGCAATGGCGAAGGATTTGGAGATTGATGATGCCCTGATAGCCGAAGCCAAAGAGATGACGAAAGAGCTCGCTGGATCTCTAATATTTTTAAGCATTTTACGCTGTTTTGTGGTATAATATTGTAAAAGGAGTTGATTGTATGTCTCCAGAATTGCATGCCCGGCGGCTGGCAGCAGTAAAGCTCGCCAACGCTGTGAATAAAATAGAAGGTGTCCCTGTCTCGACTCAAGCAAAAAAGCTCTCGGCCAAGTGGGTGCGAGGTGAGATTTCAGGCGAGGAAATGAAAGCTCTGCTTATTGCAAAGCATAAGCAGAGTTGAGGAATTGCTTATGAATGATCCGTATCTTTATGAAAAAAGCTCTGTCCTGCACAATTTATTAAATATTTACAACAGCAAAGATCTGGATGTTGCCGAGGCGGAACTCTCGCAAGCCAGCATGATGTTGCTGTATGAGCAAGGATTTAATGACTTTTCTACACAGGGAATAAAGACAATTCATAAGGTTCTGTTTGAGGATGTGTACGATTGGGCAGGTGAATTCCGCGTTATAAACATCCAAAAGCGAGAACCTTTATTAGCTGGAATAAGTGTTTGGTATGCTGATTCCGACAATATCAAAAAGGACTTGGACTCGGCATGGAAAGCAATTAATAAAGTACAATGGGAAAGTCTTACCCGTGAAGAGTTTGCCGCACAGATTACCAGGCTGTTCCCTCCGCTCTGGCAGGCTCATCCCTTCCGTGAGGGGAACACACGAACCATCGTAATGCTGATGACTTTCTTCGTTGAGCATTACGATTATTACTTTGATAAAGAGCTTCTGGCTGCCAGCGCCGGATATGTCCGCAATGCTTTCGTGATGGCCAGCCTCGGGCAATATGCCGAATATGAGCATCTTGAAAAAATCCTTCTTGACGCCATCTGCACTGAGCCAATCAAATACACGGACGATTTGGATCAGGAGGAATCAATTCCTCAAGGTGAAAAATATCAAAAGTATAAGACGGACTACAAGCCTGTCGCACATGAATATCGTGCAGACGATGAAGAAAATAAAGAGTAATTCTTACTACCTTACGAACAACAAAATCCCAAGCTAAGCATCCCTTCGCGTTTTTTTCGAATATACTGCAAATACAACCCCGCCAATAATCACAAAAGTCACTGCAAACATAATCCAACCTGTTTTGAACTCAGAAGCGCTACCCCATCTGCCTGTTGTTCCTATCTCCCGGGCTATTTCTCTTAGCTCAAAGTTTGACATATCTGCAAACTTTTTATAAAGTCCCCCTTTGCCCGGCTCTTTTGATACTGATGCGATAAATGCTCTTGAAATCTCCGGTTTCACATTCATCCATTCCGGTCCGAACTTATCTGCCAGAATCTTTATAGTAATTTCATCAGCCATCTTATCCAAATTGTCGGGGTCGATGCCCGATATAATTTCTCCCCAGTCCCATTCGGTCAAAGATTCTTCTCTGCTTTTACCTGCTGCATTGTCATTATGAAGCTTAGCCCTATATTCGGAATCCTTTAAGTATAATGTAATATTCTGCGGAGAATCGGCCTGTAGCTTGTCTATGACGGATTTATCATATAGATTTATTGTAAAACCACCCTCGGGAACCCTTATACCCAGTTTGAAAACAAGGCTGCCCAAGCGAGCCGCAAGTGTTTTTCTGAAATCCTGCTCATTGATATCAAAGCACCTATCGTAATAGCAAATTGTGAAGAGTTTATCATTTTTTAGAATCCAGGAGGTAAAGACGTCGCCGTCATAAAAATAACAGCTCTCTCCAATCCTTTCGGGTCTTAGGGCCATCCCGACTTCGGTGTTTCCATAATAGTCATTTATTTCCAGCCTCCATATCAAGTCTCTGTACGGCTCCGGCAACTTCCCCTTAACCCTGTAATTAAAATTCTTATAGCCAAAAATGTTGATTTCATTGTCATCCAATATGCTGTCCATAGTTAAAGGGTCGGTGTAGACATTGCTGGAGAAAAATATCATATCCCCGGCCTCGTCATGGAAGTCGGCGCTCAGTTGAAATTCTTTATCATTTAGTTTTTTGATTGTCTGATTGTTAATCTCAACCTTATGATCCTTCGGATAACTTATCCCTTCTGCCTCTAACCTGTC
Organism: Bacillota bacterium; assembly: GCA_029553855.1. GTDB lineage: Bacteria > Bacillota > Clostridia > Lutisporales > Lutisporaceae > BRH-c25. Next base: position 3,784 of record JAKPKE010000039.1, read on the forward strand.
TGGATAAAAGATTTCCGCCCATTCCATTATATTTGGGTTATTCAGATGTGCTATCTCTTCTTTTAAGATTTTAATGAATCCGTCTATATTCCCCCGTCTCCGATAATAGTTAAGAAGGCATAAGTACAAGTCTTCCCCATAGACACCTTCATCAAGCAAAGATCTGGCCTGGCGGAATGATTCTTCCTCATTGCCGTCAATAAAATGCGTCCTGGCTTGTTCAATTTTTATTCCGATGTTATTTATATATTCTTCATTTTGTCCGTAAAGCATCTCATATATGGACCAGTATCCGGGCATTGCCAAAATAACATTCTCTTTGGGCTCGAAATTCTTCATTTCCCATATGACTTTATTTTTATCCACTTTGTAACCTTTGGGCTCCGTATATTCTTCATACATATTTGATGGTGATATATCCATCAGTTCAAAGGTTATCACGGCTTTGCCGATGGTCCCTTTCCAAGGAGCGCCGGTTTCTAATATATAACCCGTCCGGCGTTCCCAAGGGGCACTGTAATTCTGAATTTTATAGGTATTTATTATTTTTCGCTCCTGTCCCGCTTCAAAATGTACATCCCAGGTATACCACTCTGCAATGCCGCCTGGCTGGGCATTCTTTGAGGATGATTTTTCGAGCTTTGCCCTCTTTTCCAGTCCCTCATCATAGGCCTTAAAATTTCTGAGTCTGGTTGTTTCATCTATTTCCGGCACTTCCCCCTCTGCCCCGAACATGGAGGCAGGAAAACCCATAAGCACATTCTGTGCATCCCCGGAGTCGTTCTTGAAAATAAATTCACACCTGACTTTCGACCATCCGCCGTAAACTTCTATATCTACCTTCTCCTCCGCCATCCTCACATTGTTGTTATCTATTGGCTGCACGGTTCCCCCGAATCTAAAAAGAGAACTGCTGTCTGCGTTAATCTCCGCGGCGGCAACCAATAAGAACACAGTAACAATTACAGGTAACAGAATTTTTTTATTCAAAACCTCACCTCCCGTTCAAAATGATGGCCATCATCCGTCTATTTCGATTATACCAAATATCAATCTGCCGGTTATGCCCTGTTAGAATAGACGAAAAAAATGGGAAACAGTTCCATTGATATGCAAGCACGATAGATGAACAGTTAAAATAATACTATTGTATAATAATAAATAACTGGTCAAACGTCATATCGAATATCCTAATTTTATAATAGCAGGAAATATCATGCAGGCTTCCCTTTGATTCGGTAAACTGAAGAAAACGAATACAGGGAGGAATAATACATGCTGACAATACAAACCCATACCATGGAGCTTGCCGGAACTAATTATGAAATAGGATATCAACTGGGAAGAATAACCGAAAAGATTCCGCCGCTTAGAAAAACTCACACCTCCAGTATAGAAGGCTTTGGTCCCCAGCAGGCTGATGAAGCGGCAAAACTGTTTGACAGATGGTGTCCGGGCCTTACTGAAGAGCTTTGCGGTTTTGCGGATGCATTGGAGGTTAAGCAGGAACAGATTTTTTACTATGGAATGACCTACCTGATGCCCAGATGCAGTCAGATTGCGCTGCTGCCAAGCCTTACTGCAGAAGGCAAGACATTGCTAGCCCGAAGTTATGAAATCAGTCATGAGATTGAGGATTTTTGCCTGACAAGAACCTCTGTTAAAGGCAAATATACCCATATGAGTACCAGCGTACTTCAATTTGGACGGGATGATGGCTTCAATGAGCACGGACTCTGTGTCACCATGAGTTCCTGCGGTTTCCCCATAGGTGCGCTGCCCTATATGCGGGCGCCAAAGCTCAAGGGGCTTCAATTCTGGGCAGTTATACGGGCGCTGCTGGAAAACTGCAAGGATGTGGATGAGGCTCTTGTATACCTGAAAGGTATGCCGATAGCTTATAATATCAATATGATACTTGCAGACAAAGCAGGAAATGCCGCTCTTGTTGAGACCCTGGACGGGCACACTGCCTCCAAACGAATCGGCCCCGGGTCACAGGAGCAAATGCTGTATGCCACCAATCATCCCATTTTTCCGGAGCTTGCGGCATTAGAACCCAAGGCAATGGCTAACTCAATCAGAAGGTATGAGTATATTAGAGAGGGATTATCTGATAAGAGAAACGTTACTAAGGAAGAACTCAGGGAAATGCTCTTATCAAGGTATCCGGAGGGACTTTGCTGCCACTATTTCGAGGAGTATTTCGGCACTACCAAAAGCATGGTTATTTCACCATCAGATGGAACTATTGACCTTTGCTGGGGCGGACTTGCGGAAAACGGATGGCATACCTATAATATAGTCCATCCGCTGGCAAATATGACAAACACAATAAAAATAAATTTGGAAAAGGCGATACCCGGGTTTTTTGATTGGAAGCCGCTGATTTAGAAACAAAAGGGGGAATTGTCATGGATTACAGGAAATCCCTGGAACAGGCGATAGTATATATTGAAAATAATTTAAACGGAGATATAAAAGTTGAGGATATTGCAAAGGCTGCCGGGTATTCTTATTACCATCTGAACCGGCAGTTTGCAGCCATCCTGGGTGAAAGTGTCGGCAGCTATTTCAAAAAGCGCCGTTTGGCCAATGCCTCCAAAAGTCTTATCTATACCGATCAAAAGATTATTGATATCGCTATGGAAAATGGGTTTGATTCCCCGGAAGCGTTTAGTCGGGCATTCAAAGCAGTATACAAAGTCAGCCCGCAGGTCTATCGGCGAAACCGACTGGACACTCTCATCGGGAGTAAGGAGCCCCTTGGAACCGGAATGTTGGATCATCTTATCCGCAATGTAACAGTGCATCCTAAAGTTGTTGAACTGCCGGTAATCAAGGTTGCCGGGCTTCGTGGTGAGACCACGTTGCGGAATAACCGTCTTCGGGAGCTATGGGACCGTGCTAATTCCCTTTATACCCAAATTCCCAACCGGATCCCGGGGGGCCGGGCCTTCGGCATCTGCGAAGCCTGTATGGAAAATACCCTTTATTCTATGAATGACGATGTCCTTTTTACCGAAGTGGCAGGAACCGAGGTGTCCTCCTTTGACGGGCTATCCGAACCTTTTGTGCGCAAGGTTATTCCCGGAGGACGCTATGCGGTATTCACCCATCGAGGTACTCTGCGGAAGCTGCCCCAGACCTTCGATTATATATGGGGGACCTGGTTTTTGGCTACAGGGGAAGAAATGGACTATCGGGAGGACTTCGAGTTATATAATGAACGCTTTTTAGGATATGATCACCCTGACTCCGAAATGGATATTTATATCCCGATAAAATAATAAAGCAGGGACAAGGTAATAAGCACCTTTCATCGATATAATAACAATAAGTTGCAAAAAATGTAATATTTTGATATAACTACTATTAATAGCGTAGCAATATGATAAATTTATAAAACAGTAGATGTAGATTTAAACTTTCAGTTTCGACAGTTTAAATCCTAGCCTGTAGGGGGGAGTTCAATCAATCCCGGACAGACACCAGAAAGCTGAAAAGGTCAGGTACAAGGACATTTGGGCGGCTGATTTTCATGAATTACTGTCCTTCAATTTATTAATAAGGTTATTCATGGCAGTTCAATCTAATTTAGAAATCATCAGGTTAATTGATATAGAACTGCTGTTTTAGATTGATAAGTATTAACAGAAGGAACATAATATGAATACGCAAAAAAGTAGGCAAGGCCAATCTTCAAGGAAGACACGGTATATTACAATAAAGGTTAAGTTCATTACGAGCGTAGTATTGGCGTTAGTTTGGCTATCCATATCCATTTATTTTTCTATACCTTGGGTAAAGAGCCTGGCAACGCATGTAACGCTTCCAATTAGCATATTAATTATAGCCGGAATAGCATACATTCCAGGCTATACAAATGCATTTATGGTATCCGGTCTTTTACTGGATAGGCAGCCTGCTTCCAGGCATATTTGTGCAAATATCCCTGTTACCATATTAGTTGCATGCTATAATGAGGAAAAATCTATAGCAAATACATTAAAATACATTTCCATGCAAAAATATGAGGGGAAGATTTATGTAATAGTTATTGATAACAACTCAAAAGATAGAACTTCGGAGACAGCACTTCAGGCAGGTAAGGAGCTGAATTTAGATATAAAAGTTCTTTTTGAACCTAAACCCGGTAAAAACTTTGCACTAAATACAGCAATAGACTATGTAAAAACGAAGTATGTTATGACTTTAGATGCAGACACTCTATTGCATAATATGGCAATCCAAAATATTGTTTCCAGAATCTTAATTGCACCGGATGATGTCTGCGCCGTTGCAGGGGCTGTATTAGTTCGTAACGGTCGTGCAAACTTAATAACTAAGATTCAAGAATGGGATTATTTTTTGGGTATCGCAAGTATTAAGAGACTTCAAGGATTGTTTCAGGGAACACTGGTAGCTCAGGGAGCATTTTCTTTATATGAAACAGAGGCAGTAAAATTGATTGGCGGGTGGCCTGATGCCATTGGTGAAGATATTGTCTTAACCTGGAAACTTCTCAAAAATAAGCGAAGAGTATATTTTGAACCTCTAGCAGTTGCATTTACTGATGTTCCTGAATCTGCGAAGCATTTCTACAGGCAGAGAAGCAGGTGGGCAAGAGGAATGATAGAAGCGCTAAAAGTTGTTAAGCCATGGAGTCAGCCATTATATACAGTAAAATATCTGACCGGCTACAACTTGATCATGCCATACCTGGACTTTGTATATACATTTTGCTGGTTGCCCGGATTAGTAATGGCATTTTTTGGATGTTATTGGATTGTTGGTTTAATGACTTTATTTGTTTTACCTCTTGCATTACTTCAAAACTATATACTGTATCGCTATCAAAAGAGTGTGTTCGATGAACTGGATTTAAAGATAAGAAAGAATATTTTTGGGTTTATATTGTATGTATTATTCTATCAAATGATTATGAGTCCGGTGGCGGTATTAGGGTATTTACATGAAGTATTCAGTATGAAAAGAGTATGGAAGTAAATAAGGTACAAGAGGGCAGGTGCCATTTGATTAAACCCTTCTTGCTGCAGCAACCGCAGCAAAAATTTTGCCTCTGTCTTTTATACCTTCAGTTTCAACCCCGGAGCTTAAGTCAACACCATAGGGGTGAAAGCGGGAAACCGCATCCGAAACATTTGCAGGAGTCAGACCTCCTGCGAGAATGAAGGGGCGAGGAAATCCCTCGAGCAATGACCAGTCAAAACATTTGCCGGTACCGGCTCCGTTATCGAGAAGAACCATATCAGCTTTACTTAGCAGGGCAGCTTCCAGATCCGCTGCCGAACGAATTTTATATGCCTTCCATATCACTGTGCCGGAAAGCATATCCCGAAGTCCCGATATGTATTCATCGCTTTCTTTGCCGTGCAGTTGGATGCAACTGATGATTTTTTCACGGCACAGCGCATTAATCAGTTTCCTCGGCGCATCCACGAAGACTCCAACTGTTATGATTTCCGGATGCATCAATCTGCGCAGCATCAGAGCCTGTTCCGGCGTAACGTTCCGATGACTTTTCTCATAAAAGACAAAACCTGCGTAATCCGGCATGGCGCCGTTTACATATTCTGCATCCTGCTGTCTGAAAAGACCGCATATTTTTATTCTCGTTCCGCTCATTGTGCCGCTCTCCTTAAGGCCGCAAGTACAGCTTTCTTATCTGCCGCCCGCATCAAATATTCACCGATCAAAACCGCGTCCGCTCCGATCTCTTTCAGCAAAGTCACGTCAGAAGGCGAATTTATGCCTGACTCCGCAACGAACACAGCCGACTCCGGTATTTTGTCACGCAGTCTTACTGCATTTGAAAAATCTACGGTAAAATCTTTAAGATTCCGGTTGTTGACACCAATCAAACGGGCGCCGGCCGATACCGCCGACTCGATCTCCGATTCGTCGTGGGCTTCTGCAAGAGCACTGATACCCATATCGGAACAGATTCCTAAAAATTGTGCTATTGTTTCCGTATCAAGCAGTGCGCAAATAAGCAGTACAGCATCGGCACCCATAATCTTGGATTCATAAAGCTGATATTCGTCCACGATAAAATCCTTGCGAAGCATAGGAAGCGAAATGTCTGAACATATTTCACAAAATATTTGATCCGAGCCTAAGAACCATTTTGGTTCTGTAAGACAGGAAACACAATCTGCGCCCGCAGCCTCATATTCCTGTGCAATTTTACGGTAGGGAAAAATCTCCGAGATGATTCCCTTGGAGGGTGAGGCCTTTTTTACTTCGCAGATAAAGGACATTCCCGGAGCCCTCAAGGTCCGTTCAAAACATAAATTGCCTTTCGGCAGCTTTTCCGCCGCTTCGCGCATTTCCTCCAGACATACTTTTTCTTTGCTGAACTCAACCCGTTTCGCAGCGTAAGCAGCAAGCTCATTCAAAATCATTGCAGAACCTCCTGCCGATTTGATTCGGTAATGAATTCCACAAGCTTTGCCTTGGCTTTTCCACTATCTATAAGATTTGCGGCCATCAGCACTCCGTCGGCAAGGGAATCCGCTTTCCCGGCAACATATAGCCCTGCGCCGGAATTCAGGAGTACCGCATCCCGCCTGGCACCCCTGTTGCCATTTAAAATACCCAGGGTGATCTGCGCGTTTTCTTCCGGTGTTCCTCCCAGCAATTCCGCTTTATTACATGGTACAAAACCGAAATCTTCCGGACTGATGACGTATTTATTGAAATGATTTCCGGTGAATTCGCAGACGATTGTCGGGGAGGACATGGAGATTTCATCCATCTTGTCCTTTCCGTATACAACCATCCCCCTCTTGACACCAAGATTTGCCAGCACACGAGAGAGTGGCTCGACCAGCGCTTCGGAATAGACCCCCAGAACCTGCATATTGGCTGAGGCAGGATTGGTCAATGGACCAAGGATATTGAATATAGTTCGTATTCCAAGCTCCCTTCGTACCGGGGCGACATACCTCATGGAAGCATGGTAACTCTGTGCAAAGAAGAAACAAATACCTATAATTTTTAGCAGCTCCACGCATTTCACAGGAGAAAGGCTGATTTTCACGCCTAACGCTTCAAGGCAGTCCGCCGATCCGCTTTTTGAGGATGCTGCGCGGTTGCCATGCTTGGCGACCTTCACACCGCCGGATGCAATAACAATAGACGATGTAGTGGAAATGTTAAAGGAATTTGAGCCATCGCCTCCGGTTCCCACAATCTCAAGCAGGTCAGAATCATACTTGACCGGTGTGGCATGTGCACGCATCCCGGCAGCGCATGCTGTGATCTCCTCAATAGTCTCTCCCTTGGCGGAGAGTGCCGCAAGAAATGCAGCAGTCTGCACCTGGGACGTTTTGCCGTTCATTATCTCATTCATGACGGCTATAGCTTCGCTATAGGTCAGGTCGTTTTTGTCAATCAGTTTCGCTGTCGTTTCTCTAATCATGGTAAATCCCCCTTTCATAGTTCAAGAAAATTCCGGATGATCTGCATTCCTTCCGGGGTAAGAATGGATTCAGGATGAAACTGTACACCGTAAACAGGATACTCATTGTGCATCACTCCCATTATTTCACCATCATCTGTTTCGGCTGTAATCCGCAAGCAATCCGGGAGTGTATCCCGCACCACCGCTAAAGAGTTATACCGAGCCGCCTTAATCCGGTTTGGCATACGCTTGAATAGGGTACAGGTATTGTCGAGGATTACTTCAGACTGTTTGCCATGCATCAGTATCCTTGCATGGGATACTGATGCGCCAAACGCTTCACAGATGGCCTGATGGCCAAGGCACACGCCAAGTAACGGAATTTCTTTCCCAACCTGCGCGGCGGCATCCATGCATCTGCCCGCGTCCTTCGGATAGCCCGGTCCGGGCGACAGGATGATATGGGAAGGACACATATCTTTTATCTCCTCAATGGTCAATTCGTCGTTGCGTATAACCCGGATTTCCGGGTTCACCATTCCGACATACTGATAAAGGTTGTAAGAAAAGCTGTCATAGTTGTCAATCAGCAGTATCATGAATCAAGTCCCTCCTGCGCTGTTTCAAGTGCCTGTACAACGGCCCTGGCCTTGCCTATACATTCCTGATATTCATTTTCCGATATACTGTCAGCCACGATGCCCGCCCCCGAACGGATAAACACTTTGCCGTTTTTTTTGAAAGCAATACGGATTGCGATGCAGGTGTCCAAATTCCCGGAAAAGCCAATATATCCGATAGCACCGCCGTAAATACCGCGCTTATTGTTTTCCAACTCATTAATGATTTCACAAGCCCTGATTTTGGGGGCGCCGGAGAGAGTCCCGGCAGGAAGCACCGCATCAACCGCATCTATCGCGTCCCGGTCTTTCCGGATAGTGCCGTAAAGGCTGGAGCCAATGTGCATGACATGTGAAAATTTTTCAATATTCATATACTTTTCTACCCGCACGCTGCCGTACTCGCTGATTTTCCCAATGTCGTTGCGCCCTAAATCGACCAACATGTTATGCTCGGCACATTCCTTTTCATCTGATAAAAGCTCAGCTTCGAGCCGCTTATCCTCCTCCTCCGTTTCACCCCTTCGACGGGTTCCGGCAAGAGGAAAAGTCTGCAAGATTCCGTTTTCCAGTTTTATCAGGGTTTCCGGAGAGGCTCCGGTGATTTCAATATCGCCACCGGAGAAATAAAACATGTAGGGCGATGGATTTGTTGTCCGAAGAACACGATAAGCGTTCAAAAGGCTTCCCTCAAAATCCGCATCCAGCCGATTGGACAGCACCACCTGGAAGACATCACCCTCATGGATGTATTCTTTCGCTTTTTCCACCAGACTGCAATACTCGGTTTTTTCAAACTGTGTACGAACCGGGGAGGTCATTCTACCCGGTATTTCCTCCCCGAGTGAGCCGTAAAGGATAAGCTCCTTCAGATTTTTCAGTTCTGTATCCGCCCGTCTGTATTCAGCTTCCATATCTCCGCATTGCACGTTGACGATAAGAATGATTTTTTGTCGGAAGTTGTCAAAGGCAATTACTTTGTCAAAGAGCATCAGGTCAACATCTTTGAACCCTTCATCGTCCTCCGCATCCAGCATCAGGGACGGTTCAACATATTTGATATAGTCATAAGAAATATAACCGACTAATCCGCCGGTAAAAGCGGGAAGGTACTCTAAATGCGGACTGAAATTGTCCTTCAGAATTTGGCGGATCACACTGCCGGGGTGCTCATGCTTAATGATAACGGATGAACCTTCCCTGATCCTCACCCTTCCATTGGTACAGGTCAAATCCATTATGGGATCAAACCCTAAAAATGAGTATCTGCCCCACTTTCCACTGTTCTCTGCAGATTCAAGCATATAGCATTGTCTGCTGACATTTTTCAGCTTACGCAATACCTCGATTGGTGTGCATGTGTCGGAATAAAGTTCGCAGCTTACGGGTATTACCTTATAGGTTTCCGCTTCAGCCAGTTTTTTGGCCTCAATTAGCGACGGTCTAATCAAGTTCTGATCACGCCTTTCTATTTGAAGATTAATATTTCTGTAAGAGCATAACCGCCATTCTGTACACTGTTGTCACGCATAGCGCGGGTAATTTTATATACCTCTTTCCTGCGCTTATTGTTCTGATATTGCTTTCTTGATTTGCGAGATGTACGCCGAAACCGGTCCGATACTGTTTTCACCATATTCAGCGATTATCTTCACTATTGCACTGCCTATGATGACACCGTCGGCGTACCGTGTCATTTGTCTTGCTTGCTCAGGGGTTGATATGCCGAAGCCGATGGCGCAGGGGATGTCGGATACCCTACGAACAATATTTATTATATCTGCAATTTCGCCTGTCAGCTTCTCACGTATACCGGTCACTCCGAGGGAAGACACACAGTATAGAAACCCTTCGGCGATTTTCCCGATCTCTGCGGCTCGTTCGGCAGATGTGGGAGCGACCATGGGTATGAGATCGATACCATACTGCCTGCACGCATCTGTAAACTCACCCCTTTCCTCATAGGGGGTGTCGGGAATGATGATCCCGTCGATGCCGCACTGGTTGCAGTGCTTCATAAAGCGCTCCTTCCCATAGGCAAATATCGGATTTGCATAGGTCATAAACAACAGCGGCGTTTTTATATCTTTACTGAGTTCTGCTGCCATATTGAACAATTTGTCTGTGGTACAGCCTGCCCTGAGCGCTCTGGTACCGGCGTCCTGGATCACAGGGCCTTCGGCTATGGGGTCCGAAAAAGGAATCCCGATCTCTATGATGTCTGCACCGGCTGCCGACATTGCATGTATGAGCCTTGCCGTGGTCTCAATATTCGGATCGCCGCCGGTAATGAAAGCAATGAGCGCTTTTTCCTTTTTGAAGACATCTTTTATCCTACTCATAAAGCGACACTCCTTTGTAGCGGGCTATTGCAGCAACATCCTTATCGCCGCGCCCGGATATATTAATGACTATAATCTGATCGGAAGTCATTTCCTTTGCAAGCTTCACTGCATGGGCAACGGCATGCGCACTTTCTATTGCCGGGATGATGCCCTCAGTGCGTGACAGGTATTCAAAGGCTGCCACGGATTCATCGTCCGTAACCGGAACATATTCCGCGCGCCCCTTTTCCCAAAGCATGACATGCTCGGGTCCGATACCCGGATAATCAAGACCGGCAGAGATGGAATACACCGGTGCAATCTGTCCGAAATCATCCTGGCAGAACAGGGATTTCATTCCGTGGAATATCCCCAGCTTTCCGGTAGCTATTGTTGCTGCGGTTTCCGCAGTGTCGACGCCGCGCCCGGCGGCTTCGCAGCCTATGAGCCTGACAGACTTATCTTCTATAAAGTCATAAAATGCACCGATGGCATTGCTGCCGCCGCCTACACACGCAATTACCGCATCGGGAAACCTTCCTTCCGCCGTCAGGATCTGGGACTTTATTTCCTCGCCTATTATTTTCTGGAAATCGCGGACTATAGTCGGGAAAGGATGCGGCCCCATTACCGAACCTAAAACATAATGAGTATCTGCAATCCTTGTTACCCACTCTCGCATTGTCTCATTCACCGCATCCTTGAGGGTCTGTGTCCCGCTTACTACCGGGTGGACTTTTGCACCCAGCAGGTTCATGCGATAGACGTTCAGTGCCTGGCGCTCAGTATCCTCTTTGCCCATGAACACCTCGCACTCCATATCCATCAACGCAGCGGCGGTTGCTGTGGCAACCCCATGCTGCCCCGCACCCGTTTCGGCTATGACGCGTGTTTTTCCCATCTTTTTGGCAAGGAGCACCTGTCCGAGCACATTGTTTATTTTGTGGGCGCCTGTGTGGTTTAAATCTTCCCGCTTCAGATATATTTTCGCTCCACCCAGGTCGCGGGTCATTTTCTCCGCGTAATAAAGAAGCGATGGCCTGCCGGCAAAATTTCTGAGCAGCGACGTAAGCTCCTGTTTGAATCCTATATCACTGCTCCAATGCATATACTCACGTTCAAGCTCCTCTAAGGCACTCATCATTGTCTCAGGGGCATATTGGCCGCCGTATTGTGAAAATCTTCCTTTACTCATGTGCTTCTCCTTTCTGTTAGGCAATAAAAAAAGCTTCTGTCCTTGTATACAAAGGACAAAAGCTTAATGCTTCTGCGGTACCACCTAAATTGGTGCAATAATACACCCGCCTCACTGCGCACCTCTATGCGCATTCCTCTGATAACGGGCGGAAAACCCGGCGAATATTACTCAGCCCCACGGCCTTTCTCTTCACCCTCATGAATCCATTCGGCATTGCGTCAGCTGTTGCGATCCCACTATCCGCAGCTCTCTGGAAGCCATCGATCCAATGCTTACTATTTTCAATCGACGGTTTTTCTATATTATGGTTTATTATATTGCCGTATTTTCGGTTTGTCAAGGGGAAAATTTCACCTCGTGTGAAACTGCACATGGCAGACTTTGTTAGCGCCTGGTACGAATTGAAGCGTCTTGCCGATGATGTCGATGAAGATCTGATCCTTGACGCGCTCTCCTTGAAACCGGGCTATATCACCATGGTCTTGTTGATAATCACCAGTTCGTTTACGATGTCATCCAGATACTCGTTGTTGATAATTGGCTCGCCATCTTCGAAGTATTCCGCTTCGTATTCGACTTTAACCGTTTCGCCTTCTATAACCTCAACCGGGATTTCTACAGGATCATCAAGGAACGGATCATGGAATACAACTGTATACCAACCGGGTTCCAAATCTGAAAGTTCAGCTTCATCAATTAAATTGCCATCGGCGTTGTATACTTCATAAGTTATAGACACCTGGTTACTGTCTTTGTCAATGTTTATGACTTCCTCATACTTGAACTCGTATTCACCTTCAGCCGTCCATTCGTCTGTTTTCTCGTAACCGAGGTCATACTGAAGGGTCTCGAAGTGGACGTAGAGGTAGATGTAGCCGTTTTTGTCGGCCGCCGGCAGATTGATAACTGCGTTGTTGTCATGGCTGAATATTTTTTCTGAATGAACATTGCCATTCTTGGGAGCAAAGGCACTGGAAGCAGCAACAGCGCCGAATTTAGCATTATAGAAATCACCGTCAAATTTGATTTCAAGTTTGCCGTCTTCGTTTATAAACGCCTTGCCGGTGCCGACGAAATCAATCTTGTTTCCTACTACCAGCGTAAGGTCAACGCCGTCAGCAAGATCAGCGACCGCCAGTTTCGCATAGGTGAAATGATTACTGTTCTTTACTACAAGGTCATTAAAGAGTTTATTCTTATCGTCAAGGTTGCCGTTTTTGGGATTTGTTAAATTCGCTTTTAATGCAAGCTGTTTATCTGTCGTTGCGGTCACCGAACCGTAAGCCGGCGAAACGTACTGGGTCCACTCCTCATAAGGAGTCACTTCCCTCTGCCAATACCTGGCAATGGTTTCGGTAATAGTTGTAAGGTAGACTTCGTCTATTACTTCCATGCCCGAGAATACCGGCTCGGGGTCGCTGCCCATGTAGTATGTGATGTGGCTCAATCCGCCCTCATTGCAGGCATAGTATATTCCATCAATCTTATCAACCCACACAGTGGTTTTATGAATCACAACACTATTATCTTTGCCGAGACCGGTAAAGAATCCTACATTTCCGGCATCTACATAGTTCTTGTCGACGCCTTCCAATTCAACTCCTGCATCTGCAAGCATTTCCATGAATTCATCAACAGACATGTCAGGCACAGGCACCCATATTTGCGGATTATCGCTGCCCTGTTTAAGCAATACGAACAACGGGGTTGTTTCTCCAAGTTCAAAATTTCCTGTTGGAAGATTGGGTACCTTATTAGCGTTCTCCGCCATCACAGGGGTTGCGAAAGCAAACAACATGACAAGGACAAGAGCAAAGGATAAAATCTTTTTCATAATCTGAAAACCTCCAAAATTCATTATGCCTCTTTTGCTTTGGAGTTGTGGTTCTCCGTTTTCAGCCTCGCTGCTGACGCGCAACGTGGTTAAGCGGCCTTTTCCAAGAGCAGGCAACTCTGTTATACCTTTTTAAATCACTCCTTTTTCTTATCATTTCAGTGATTCTGCATAACATAGTGGTTATGAAAATTTACTATTGTTGTACAAAATATACCATCAAATTATTCAAAAATCAATCTGATTTTAAAATAATTATTTTTTAATATTGTTTATTTCATCATTTTTCCAATTGTCTTTAAAAGCTCGTCTACCACTTCCACTTCTCCCGCCTGAATTCTTTTTATAAGACAGCTTTTCATATGACTTTCCAATATCAGCCTGCTGACTGAATTCATTGCGGCCTGGGCCGAAGCTATCTGATTAAGGACATCGTCGCAATATGCATTCTTTTCTATCATCCCTTTTATACCTCTTACCTGCCCCTCTATCCGGTTCAGTCTTGATATAAGGGATGATTTCATCTTTTCAGATCTATTTGTCACTCTGCTGCTGCATGATTCATCATTGCAGCTTCTGCAGTCTAAGTCCATACAATCCTTATTCATTTCTTTTCCTCCGGATCGTTTATTTACAATGCTTTGATGTCTGTTACATCATAGCCTGCTTCTTCAACAGCATCTTTCAGCTTGAAATCTTCAACATCGTCACTTAATTCTACAATTGCATTCTTACCTTCCAGGCTAACCGTAACATTTGTCACTTTGCCGACTTCTTTCAGAGCCTCCTCCACATGCTTTACACAGTGGCCGCAGCTCATTCCTTCAATATTAATCTGTTTTTTCATTTGTATTTCCTCCTCTTATTTTAATTAATGTGGTTTGAATCCCCTTAGTCTTAGAGCGTTTGCCAGAACCGATACCGAGCTGAAAGACATGGCTGCCGCTGCAATTACCGGATTCAGCAGCGGTCCCCCGAATAAGTGCAGTAATCCTGCCGCAATAGGTATACCGGCTGTATTATATGCAAAAGCCCAGAACAGATTTTGCTTGATATTGGTGATTGTGCTTTTACTCAATTGTATAGCAGTAGGTACATCCATAAGATCGCTTCGCATAAGAACAATATCTGCCGACTCCATAGCAACATCCGTACCCGAGCCGATGGCTATTCCTATATCTGCCTGGGCAAGGGCCGGAGCATCATTAATACCGTCGCCGACCATGGCTACTTTCTTGTTCATTGCCTGCAGCTTCTTAACCTCATTTGCCTTATCCTGAGGAAGAACCTCCGCAAGTACCCTGTCAATTCCGACCTGTCCTGCTATAGCCTCTGCAGTTCTTCTATTATCCCCGGTTATCATTACAACTTCAATACCCATTTTATGCAGCCTTTTTATTGCCCCGGAGCTGCTTTCCTTGACTACGTCAGCCACTGCAATTATCCCTGTAAGCTTATTATCCACAGCTATATACATCGGCGTCTTGCCTTCTGAAGCAAGTCTGTCTGATTCTCTTTCAAGCTGCTCCAATTCAATATTCCTATCGATCATAAGCTTGCTATTTCCAAGAAGTATATCTGCTCCTTCAATTTGGACCTCTATCCCATGTCCCGGTATTGCAGCAAATTTGTCAACCTTTAATAAGCTTATGCTCTCCTTTTTTGCTCCTTTTACAATGGCTTCACCGAGAGGATGCTCCGAGCCTTTTTCGGCCGATGCGGCAATCTGCAGGAGTCTGTTTCTTTCAAATGAACCGGCTGTAACAATATCAGTTATCTCCGGATTTCCTTCGGTTATGGTACCGGTCTTATCAAACACTATTGTATCAACCTTATGGGCAGTTTCCAGGGCTTCCCCGCTTTTTATGAGTATTCCGTATTCGGCGCCTTTCCCGGTGCCTACCATAATGGCGGTCGGTGTCGCCAGTCCAAGTGCGCAAGGGCATGCAATCACTAATATTGATATAAAAATTGTCAATGAAAATATTACCGGCTCTCCGCTGAAATACCAGCCTGATGCTGCCAATACGGCTATCGCAAATACTATCGGAACAAAATAGCCTGAAACAACATCCGCTATTTTTGCTATGGGAGCCTTGGAACCCTGTGCATCTTCAACAAGCTTGATTATCTGCGCAAGCACAGTATCTTCGCCTACTTTTACAGCTTTGAATTTGAACGACCCATGTTTATTTATGCTTGCTCCTATTACCTTATCCCCAACATGCTTCTCAACGGGAATGCTTTCGCCCGTCAGCATTGATTCATCTACAGATGTATACCCTTCAATAATCTCGCCATCTACAGGTATTTTTGCTCCCGGCCTGACCAGTATAACGTCCCCCGTTTCTACCTCTTCCACCGATATCTCAATTTCTTTGTCCCCCTGAACCACTATTGCTGTTTTTGGCGCCAGGCCCATCAGTTTCTTGATAGCCTCGGAGGTCTTGCCCTTTGACACCGCTTCAAGGGATTTACCAAGTAAAATCAATGTAATTATGATGCCTGCACTTTCAAAGTACAGGCCTTCAACTGCCCCGAAATCGCCCATGCAGATACTGTAAGTTGAATATAGGCTGTAGATTATAGCTGCGGAGGTGCCCATAGCGATTAATGAGTCCATATTGGGGCTCCTTCTCATTATCGCTTTAAAACCCACTGTGTAAAATCTATAACCTACAACTATTATAGGTATTGTCAAAATTAATTCTGCCAAGGCATATTGCAGTGGGTAATTCATATGGTCAAGCCAGCCGGGCATAGGCAGATTCAGCCAGGTTATCATCGGCGCCATGGCTATATATAATAAAGGGACGGCAAATACTGCCGATATAATAAACTTGGTCCATAGTGTACTGATTTCTTTTTCTTTCCTTGCTTTATCTTCGTCAACTTTATTGGAGCTTTCAATCTCCAACGCTTTATATCCGGCTTTTGAAATGGCCTGCTTTATTTCAGAAAGCCTTGTCAGTTTGGGATTGTATCTGACATTTGCTTTCTCGGCAGCGAAATTGACCGAAACATCTTCCACTCCCTCGAGCCTGCCAACTACCCTCTCGATAGATTTTGCGCAAGCTGCACATGTCATTCCTATTATTTTTAAAGATTCGGTCTTCATCGTGCTCTCCTTTCGTTTAATAATTGATATAGGGTAGCCCCCTACCCTATATTTATAATATTCTATATTATTTACTATGTCAATACATAAAAGTCTTATTTTTTCGGCAATAACACACTAAACACAATGTCTTTGTTCAGTTCGCTTTTTCCCTTGATGCGGCTGCTATGGGCTTTTGCAATTGTTTTTTTATGAACCTAATTGAAATTTTCAATTCTTATGATATTTTCCAGGTTGTTGACTCTATCAAGGGTGCCGATTTCTTTAATTGATTCGGCAACATTTCCTTCAAGGGCTTCATGGGTAATAAATACAAGGGATACATTGTGTTTATTCTTTACATCCTGCGAAACGGAAAAAATGCTGACATCATGCTTTCCAAATACGGCAGCTATCTCCCCCAATACTCCCGGTCGATCCTTCACATCAAGTCTTATATAATACTCAGACGAGCTTTCGGATGCATTTCTTACCTTTTTAGTAACAGTGCCGTTCTTCTGAGAAGATAAGTTTGACAAATCAACATTATTCCTCAAAATTGAAATTATATCTCCCACTACCGCGCTCCCCGTAGGCAGATCCCCTGCTCCCCTTCCATAGAGCATTAAATCACCTACTGCGTTTCCCTTGACAAATATTGCATTGAAAGAGTCATTTACATTTGCAATAGGGTGGGTTTTGGGAACCATGGCGGGGTGCACTCTCAATTCAAGCTCGTTATCGGTTTCCTTTCCGATGGCCAGCAATTTTATTACATAGCCGAACCTTTTTGCATAATCAATGTCAACAGTTTTTATATTGCCTATTCCCTCCCTGTATATGGAGGACAGGTCGATTTTCGTTCCAAAAGATAAGGACGACATTATTGCAAGCTTGTAAACAGCGTCATACCCCTCTACATCCGATGAAGGATCGGCTTCAGCATATCCCTTTTGCTGCGCCTCCTTCAAGGCCTCGTTAAAATCCATCCCCTCATGGGTCATTTTAGTCAGTATATAATTGGTTGTACCGTTAATTATCCCTACAAGCTTTTCAATCCTGTTTGCGGTAAGGCTTTCATTTATTTCCCTGATTATTGGTATGCCGCCTCCGACACTGGCTTCATAGTAGAACAACACTCCCTCTTCATCTGCAGCCTTAAAAAGTTCCTCTCCCCGGGTTGCCAGCACAAGCTTGTTTGCGGTTACCACATGCTTCTTGCGTCTCATTGCTCCAAGCATATATTCCCTTGCAGGTTCAGTGCCCCCCATTAGTTCAACCACAATTTTAATGCCGGAATCATTAAAAATATCATTGATATCTGTAGTAAGTATTTCCTTTGGTATCTGAACTCCCCTGATTTTATTTCTGTCCCTTACAAGCACTCTGGCAACCTCTATTTCGTATCCGCAGTTCATTGTAATTTCATTTCTATTTGTATTTAGTATTCTCCATACCCCCTGTCCAATATTTCCAAGTCCTAATAATGCAATTCTAACCTTTTTCATTTCGATTTCAGTCCTCTCATAATTGATATTATATAATGTGCAGTGTGCACAAATACCATAAGCAGCATTTTGCTTTCTTATTATCCCTCTCCTTTGGCATAAACCGGATGACCGCGCATAAACCCTCTGCCTCCCGATATCCTCCCGACTAAGTATTCGCGACAAGGGCTCCGTAAGAGTCGGATTTCAGTTCCTTTACTACCCATTTGCTTTTAAATTTCGATAAAAATGCTTCCATCTGCCTGCAAAAATCTGTATCCTCTTCTTTTAAGACAGCCATTATCGTTGGCCCAGCACCGCTCAAAAAAACGCAAAGACTGTTCAACCTGCTGCATTCTCCTACTATTTCATTGTAATTGCCAATAAGGCTGCCCCTGTATGTCTCATGAAGTCTGTCCTTGCATGCAAGCCTCAATAATTCGAAGTTCCCGTTGGAAAGAGCTGCTATCAGAAGGGATACCCTTCCCACATTATAAACACCGTCCTTGTATGGAATATTGTCGGGAAGCACCGCCCTTGAATCCTTTGTGGACAGTTTAAAATCAGGAATGACAGCACAGAATTTCAAGCTTTGAGGGAACCTGATTTTTTCATAATAAACCCGGTCTTCATCCTTTACGGATACAGTCATCCCTCCGAAAAGTGCCGGAGCAATGTTGTCGGGGTGCCCCTCTATCTCCGAAGCAATCTCCAGAATCTCATCTTTGCTCAGATTCCCCTTGCCTATTTCATTAGCTGCCAATACCCCGCCCAGTATACAGGCCGCGCTGCTTCCAAGCCCTCTCGATATCGGTATGTCACTGTCGAAATTAATTCTTATTCCCCTTTGTCTGCCCTCGCTTCCTATTCTTTCAAAACATCTCCGCATCGCCACATATACAAGATTTTTTTCGTTTTTATAAGATTCCTCGCAACCGTCTATGAATAACCCCTCTTCACTTTCTTCAATATAAAAACGATTGTACAAATTCAATGCCACTCCCAGGCAATCAAACCCCGGGCCTATATTGGCACTTGTTGCCGGAACTCTTACTTCTACCATATTTATCACCTGCTCCTCCAAAAATTTATATGAATACAAAAAGCTCCCGTCCCTGAAAGGGACGAAAGCTGATACTTCCGCGGTTCCACCCATATTGGCACAAAACCCACTCAATGCTTTAACGCAGCATGCGTCAATTCCTACTGTTACTTCAGAATGATACTCCCGGGTGGTTTTCAACCTCTCATGTCAAGGAAATCTTTCAGCCCGTGAATTCCCATCTCTTTTGACAGAACCTAGTTTACTCGTCCCGATCATCGCGTATTTAATATTTGAATTTAAATATTTTATTTATCTTATAACATACTCGCAGCATTGTCAAGGATTTTTTTGAAATTTGCTTATAATTTGCTTACAGCTAAGTTGATATTTAACCGATAATGCCTCTCCTTAATTCGCCCTGCTTCCTGAAAATATGTTTGATTATTATGTCTCTCGTCCTTTCCGGAATGTTTACGTAATTAAAAACGCAGTATGCCCTATAGCCTACTTCATACCTTTTTATAATCTTTCCAGTTACCGATACTGAACTGGAATCTTCAAAATATATATCAAAGCAGTAAGTTTTTTTATCAATGGAGTTACTGAATTCTTCCTTTTTTACTGCAAACATCAGACTGTTTCCGCTGATTTTTGAAATGTCAACACTTATCTTTTTATTAGAATCCAGACTTAATACGCCTTTTGAATCCCAGATCATATTAAAATATTCAGTTAAAGAAGCAGGCACTAAACTTATAATATACATTTTTTCTTCTCTGATAGCTCTTAGCTTGACTTCATATTCATATATACTTTCAGCAACTTCTGTAAAAAAGCATATATCTGTAATTTCATTTTGTTCGATTTCTTTCATTGAGTAGCCTTTATAGGGTTGGAAAATATAGCCGTATTTGCTGGGAATAATGGTTCCCTGCATAGTAAATGTTTTGGCCTTTGTAATAATATTCATTGTTCCGAATGTATTTGGGTCTGATAATATTCCAATATTTCTCTTTTTAATGTTTATTAAAACCTTTGCCATTATTTCGGCAATTTCAGGGTCAAATTGTTTGCTTCTATTTTTGATAATTTCATTAATAACCATACTGACTTCCATAGGCTTTTTATAGATTCTATGAGAAAGCATTGCATCTACCGCATCACTTATAGCCAGTATCCTGCTCTCAAAAGGAATATCTTCACCTTTAAGCCCTTCCGGGTAGCCTTTCCCGTCATATCTTTCGTGATGGTATTTGACTATTTTGGCAATATTATTTTGCAGCAGTTCATTTACAATGATATAGCTGTATTCAGGATGCTTCTTTATAATATTGTACTCTTCATCGGACAGTTTTCCATTTTTGTTTAGTATCGATTCGCTGATATAAAGCTTTCCAATATCATGGAATACCGCTGCTAGATAAAGCTCTTTCTTTTTATCCTTACTTAAGTTCAATTCATCTGCTATTATGGTTGCCCAATTTGCAACATTATAATGATGGTTTATCATAAAAGGATCTCTTTGGCTGACTATATCATCCATAACATGAATCAGTTTTCCCAAATACCATTTTTCTCTTAATTTATCGTAAAAAATTGCAAATGCGCCTTGGATACTCATCAGTTTGCTTAAGAATTTTTTATCTATTAAGTATTTATGTTTAAAAACATTATCGGGATCATAGCACCCTAAATACAAGCATCCTATAAGTGCGGTTGCATCCCTGTTTAAAAATGGTATGTATACTTCGTTTTTTATATCCTCAATAAAAGGTTCATACAGATCTGCTTTTGAGTTTTGGATATTGGAATGAGAGAAAATAATCGCTTTTTTTTCTTCTGTCGCCAATTTAAACAGGTTGCTGTGAGGCTTTTTTGTCAGGTCAATTAATTTGTCTTGGAACCTGCTGTTGTTTTCTTCATCTTTACAGCAGGACAAAAGAACAGTTGCATAGTTCATATCGCTATAGACATATATAAGATTGCATATGTCATATTTTACAAAATCCCTTATCTCATTAAGAAATTCTCTTACGATTTCGTAAATATGTTCTTCATCAAGAAAAAACTTATACGATTTCAGCATTAATGTGCAACCCTCCTGAAGCATCGGACAACCTATTCAAAGATAGTAATTATTCGGCTTGTTCACTTTATTGCTTTACTAAAATCATAACTTATACGCTAATCCTTGTCAAGAAATGTAGAAATTTGTCGAATTTATAATTTTTTGCATCCCCACCAAGTCTTAGCAAGCCCCTGCCCGACTTTTACCAGATCAGCTGTATTCCATATCTCTCTATGAGCATATTTTATACTGTAATTCTTTATTGCTGCTATAAAAATCAGGGGCTGAACAATAAAATTCAGTCCCCAATAACTCAATATAATTTGATAATGTTTTAGTTTTCTGCAGCTGAATCATCAACTTTTTCGACTTCTTCCTCTTCTTCGTCGTCTATTTCTATAGTTCCGTCTTCCGGATCTACTTCTGCCTTAAGCCCGAGCTTCTCTGCCAGGAAGCCTACAGGCAATACATTCCTTCCGTTCAAAGACTTGACAGGCATCCCCAGGTCTGTTTCGACTCCATTTACATATATTATGCTGCTGTCTGTCTTGAATACTATTTCTATACCGTCTTTAACTATGGTTACTGTATGATCTTCCTTGTTCCACTGTACTTTCGCCCCGTATGCCTGGGAGAAAGCCCTTACCGGCACTAATACTTTCCCATCCTTTATAACCGGAGGAATGTCAAACCTTAAGCTTTTGCCTCTTGCTATGATATTTTCTACAGGCAATACCTCCAATGTCGGATCTAATGTTTCTATTGTACCTGCAGCAAGCTCAAGCTGTGTCATCTCTTCTTCCGTGTAACAATTCCTTATCATTAGCTTCAGCTGCTCCTTATACTCTTTTACCTGGGCCAGCAGCTGTGCTTCAGCTTCTGCATTTCCAGACTTTCTGGCTTCAATAAGCTGCTTCATCAAAATCTTCTTCTGATCCATAAGCTTGTCCTTTCCCTTGACAGCTTTCTCTTCCTCTGTCTCTACAGTACTATCTTCTGTTTCTTTTACCTTATCTTTGCCTTTCACCTTTTCTGCCTCTGCAGTTGTGTTCTTTCCATTGCTCTTGTCATTATCTGCAGCTGCAAAAACTACCGATGAAATCACCACAGTAAACATAAACAATAGTACAAAAACCGATGCCAGAACTCTTTTTGTATTTTTCATATTTATCCCTCCACTGTTTATATTTATGTGTAGATATGAATCTCCTTTATAACTATTATTGTTCATAATCCCTTCGGCAGCCCGGCTGCCATAGCATCCCTCAGGCCCGCGGCTTTGCGTCCCTACCTTTCGGCAGGTTTGCCTTTTCGGAGATTTTGATATCTACTTTTACTACATAAATTCGTAAATTATACCAATTTTCCGGGGTAATTTGAAAGAAATTTAAAAAAATTTATAAATGGACTGTTGCACAATAGGAGTATCGCTGACTACGTATTCAGTAGTTTTGCGACGTCTCTTGTTCATTACTATGACCCCTTATTGTGTTCCACACATTTAAGTTAAGCTTGCTGCTTTCATCATCATTATAATCGGGTATATTTCCCAGCCTCCAAAGGGATATCCCATTAATGCCGAACATTTTTGCCAATTCTATCTTGGCATTTACGCTTCGGGCATCCTCATACCATATGATATTATTTGTGCCGTCGCCGCTGTTATAATACGTCAGCCATGGATTTTGCAATCTCTCAGAGTATCTTATGCTTAACTCCGAGCTAGGTTCATTCTTCATCATTCGATTCCTGAGCTGTTCATATGAAGGTCGAAATGCAGTCTTGTTGATTACTTTTCCTTCAGCCATTTTCCATTGCACGGCATCAAAGGATAACTGAAGCCAGACCTTGCTTAGATCTGATACCCCCGTGTCTTTATCCGAAACAGCCTTCAGGGTATAGTATATTTCACTTATCGGAGTTAACGGCGTATCGTTGTACCCCCTGGCCATTTCATCATCCGTAAGCCTTATCGCATTGTAATCATGTGCCATAAGTATTACCCTGTCTGCTATGTCACCTATGACCCTGTAATCATATCCGTCGTAATATGGTTGTCCATTCCCCCTTTTGGGGTGCACTGCAACATAAAGTTTCTTATCAAATTTCACCATTTCTGCCTTAAGCTTTGTCAGAAATTCTCCGTAAAGTTTCCTTGACTCCTCTCCTCTTAAGTTTTCAAAGTCAATAACTGCACCGTCAAAAGAGAATGAATCGCCTCCAACCGGAGCGCTGTTCAATATACGGACAACCTGTGAAATAACTTCAGTCTGCGCGTCAGAGTCGGCAAGCAGCTTCCTGATTATTCCCTGTTGTCCAGTATTATCGGAATCAACAACCTTTGTTTCATCGGAAGCAAAAAGGTTCAGCTGAATAGACAGGTTGTTTCGCTTCGCAATACCTATGGGCTCCGAATACCCTCCCGGAATAAAGAAATCACTGCCACGTTTTCCGTCAGTTGACACAGTAAACCTTTTATTGTTCTCATCATACTCCAGTCTGCTCCAGCCGAAGCTTACCGAATCCAAATCCTGCATCATTTCAGCTTGGCTGAAGGATTTTATAGCATAAAAGGCATGCAGTTCATTGACATTTGAATTCAATCTCTTATACATCCTAATAAGCATTGCCACAGCTTCTTCTTTCTTCGCAGTGCTCTCGGGCAGGAAGCTGACTCCATCAGTCCCATTTGAAATGCCAAAATCCTTTAAAAGGTTCGTATATTCTGATCCTTTCTCAACATCCTCAAACTCACTGGGAATATATTTTAGCTGCTCTGCCAGCTCTCCATACCCAAGGGTTCTTACTATTGCTTCTGCAATTTCCAGTCTGGTTATTTGCCTATCGGGGCTGAAGCTATCCGTTTCCTTAAGTATTGCTCCATGTGCAACAGCGGTCTCAATATAAGAATGATACCACTTGTCCTTGCTTACATCGGAAAAGCTGCAATTCTCAGTTTCAACCGGTTTCCAATCCATAAGCCTCACCAGCATGGTAATAAATTCACTTTTCTTTATGAACTGCCCCAGGCTAAACTTATTACCGCCTATACCCTGTGTAATATTCAAATATCTAAAATAGTGAATTGGCTCATATGCCCAGTGATTATCGGGCACATCCGAAAACCTTTCAACCTCAAAAGGCAGTTCTGAGCTTTCGGCTTCTGCTTTAAACACGCCGGTCAGTCCGGTAATAATTAATAATACTGCTGCAAATAATGCTATGTTCCTTTTCAAAATCAATACCCCCATATTTGTACTTCTAAGGTTATTATATCATACCATGTTCTGTTTACAGGGATTTTCGACCCTAAACTGCATATAAGCATACAGTTTAACACAAATAATGTCATGCTTGTAGAATTATAAATTATTTACACTTATTGTTATTATTGACAACTATTTTCATATTTGACTATTATAAAATTAGACTCCTAACCATATTCTTACTCTGATAAGGTACCTTAGGAGTCAATTATTTATAAGAAAGGGGTTATACGAAATGAGAAAACTTAAGAGTTTCAGACTACTTGCCTTTACCCTGGTGCTTGTAATCGCCACATCGATTTGTACCTATGCGGCTCCTATACACAAGGATATCTTTAAAGAGGTATCAGGTGAAAACATCTATAGGCATATAGAAGTTATGGCAAGTGAGGATGATGCCAGAATGACCGGAACCGATGGCGAAGAAGCCGCCGCTGACTACATTGCAGAACAATTCGAGAGCTATGGTCTGGATGTTAGAAGACAAAATTTCGGTATTGTAAGCTGGTTGGAAACTAGTGCATCCTTGGAAATGACCACCCCCGAGGCCAGGGTATTTCAGGTCGGTAATTTACAATACTCCTGTGCTACACCGGGTGGCGGTATTACTGCAGATGTAGCAAACTGCGGATTGGGTTATCCGGAAGATTTTCCGGCCGACACAGCAGGAAAAATTGCATTGATTAAAAGAGGGACTATTACCTTTCAATCAATAGAGAGCTTATCATAGAATAGAAAAAAGGGACTTAAAAGGTCCCTTTCTCATTAGAATGCTACTATTATGCCGCCCTGATTTGCGTATAAACTGCTGAGGCCGGCTGTCTCAACAATAATTATATCCTTGAACTTATACCTTTTCATAAGTTCACTTTTGAACTCCTCGGCTCTTCCAAGGCAATTACAGTGTGCAATTCCAATAACCTTCTCTTCTAACTTTTCTCCCTGTTCCCCTACAATTTCAATAAAGCGCATAAAAGCCCTTCTATAGCCCCTGACATTTTCCACTAATTTAATGCTCCCGTCTTCGGCGCCCCCCATAATTGGCTTTATGTTAAGAAGAGAAGCAATCCTTCCTTTTACCTTCCCCAGCCTTCCATTTTTCATGAGATTATCTAAGGATTCCAGCAGGAAAAAAGTTTTCATGTTTTTTATATATTCATTGACCTTTTCTACAATTTGAAAATTGTCATAGCTTTTCTTCGCCAATTCAAATATCTTTATGCTGATCAATGTTTCCCCTATTGAGGCACTTAAGGAATCAAATACATGCACAAACTTATTCTCTGCGCTTTCCAGCAGCATTTTCCTAGCCAACATTGCACTTTCAAAGGTTCCGCTTAAAGCAGAACTTAAGGTCACAGCAAAAATACTGTCCGGGCCTTTATAAGCATTAATAAAGTCATTGGGTGAAGGGCATGAGGTTTTAGATGCGTTGGGACATTCAGCCATTTCTTTTAACATGGCCTTGACATCCAGGCTCTCATCATCTTTATAAGTACCATTTCCTACATAAAGTGTAAGGGGCACTATTGTAATCCCTAATTCCTTTTTCAAATCCTCATTAAGGTCACAGCTGCTGTCAGCCACTATTTTTACGCTCATTTTATATCCTCCCATCGGGTAAATTATCAATCACTATTTAATTTAGGGGCGCTGCTTACCACACTGTTTTTTTCTTTAAAAAGGCCTGACAGCATCGTTATTAAGGGCAGTATATAGCATAACACGGAATAAGGTATATACTGCGATGCCGATATTCCCGTAATAGCAACTATAAATATGGAATTCACGTTCCAGGGGATAATCGGTGCAACGGATGTTCCGGAGTCCGCCATTGTTCTGGCCAATTTGACTCTATTTATTCCCAGATCCTCAAATTTATTCTTCAGGAATTTCCCCAATAGTATTATGCCAACAACCTGGTCACAGGTAACAATCGAAAAAAAACTGCTGAAAACTGTGGTTCTGAAAATCATTGATGCCTTAGTCTTAATGTTTCGGGTAAATCTTTCGATAATTGGGTAAATCATATGCGCGCCTTCAAGGAGGCTGCTTAATGCAACTGCTCCCATCAAAATCAGCAGCAACTCAAACATTGACTGCATTCCCCCGCCCCGCAAAATCTCGTCAAGCTCCCCAATACCGGCAGTAGATTTGTAACCTGATAGAATAAACCGAAAAACCTCAGACACCGTTCTTTTTTGCATAAATATGCTTATCAGAGAGCCTCCGAAAACCCCAATACTCATATTAATTATCGGATTGATCCCGCATACGGACATTGTTATGACAATAACCGGTATCAGCAGCACAGCAGGATTGATCACAAAAGCGCTGCTTATATTTTGTTGAAACGCCGCTATTCTTTCAGGGTTGGAAATAGACATATAATTCTTACCTATGAAATAGTATATTGCACCTGCAATAATAGCTGAAGGTATCAGAGTTTCCATCATGCTTTTTAAGTATTCCCTGTATTTCAGATCTATTGTTTTCAGGACAAGGTTAACAATTCCCGATAAGGGCGAAAACCTGTCGGCAAAAAACGAACCGGATATAATAGCACCCAAAAGAATATGGGCGGGAATCTCAAAGCCCTTGCCTATCCCTATTAATGCTATTCCTACCGTACTTATAGTACCTACGGAAGTGCCCATAACAACTGCCACGGCGGCGGTTACAATAAAACATGCAAGCACGTAGTTAATATGCTTGATATATTCAAATCCGTAAAATATCAAGGTAGGAACAATCCCCGACGACAGCCAAATGGATACTGTAATACCCGTAAGCAGAATTATCACAATAAGCTTTGAACAGCCCTTTATTCCGGATATAATCATACCAGCCAAGGCTCTGGGGTTATGTCCTTTCCTTACAAGCACCGCAGAAGTAAAAGCGACTGCTCCGGCAAAACCTAAATACAGCGGGATACCCATCAATATACATGTACCGATAAGTCCCAAGCTGACTATAAATATTAAATATGAAGCTGCCTCTATTTTCTTTTCTGCCATAAAGCCTCCATAAAACAAAACATCAGCACCGCCAATATGCATTTGGCAGCACATCGGATACTTTATGTACAATTCGACGTAATTCTTAATATTCCTCTAAGGTGCCGCATATCAATACCACTTTTACTTGCTAATGCCCCTTTCGATTCTGTATTTGCCGCCCATGCACCTTTTTGAGTATGCGAGAATAATATGGCGCGGGCACTTAAATCAAAGGTTTTTTTGTACAAGAAAAGTAATACTTTCCTTGTACATTAATATAAAACCTATTGCTCAGATAAGCAATAGGTTTTTTATTTCCTTATTACCAAACCATATCGGGGGTTTCAATTTTTATGTATCCTCTTTCACGCATTTCAACAAGATATGAATATGGCATCTGCCTGTATGATCCATCTTCCTCAAAGATTTTTACAACATTGCTGTCTACTTTTGATATTTTCCATACCTTGGTCATGTTGTCCACAGCAAAAATCAAGATGTCACCACTGCGTATATCCATTTTATCCACCCCAATATCAGATAATAATATTTAATTGTAGGAAAATGTTGTCGCTTTTTCATCCTTTATAGTGAATTATATTATATATCAAAATCCTGTACTATTCTATAGTAATATAGTGCTATTTTATAGTACTGCTTTATTATTTTTTTTCAAAACCTTATACATTTGCGGCGCATTTGGAGAAGAATGCGACATAGTTTGTGAATTACTCCGGCTGTAGGGGAAGTATGTTCTCCTCACCTTCCAAAGCCAGCAAAATCATTGGCGAGGGTCCCATCTCTGCAAGCCCGTCTGATGATTTTGCCCGGAAGCCTTTACGTTCCGA
>JAKPKE010000059.1 GCA_029553855.1 Bacillota bacterium
CGCAAAGAAAAAAGAAGAGTTCATCACCGAAGCCTGGGAAGTAGTAAAAAAGGCACTTCTCGCCACTAATCTTAAAATAGATTCCTTATTAAATAATCCCGAGAGCCTTGCCAAGGCTAATATCCGCGATATAGCAATAGCCTTAGGCACAATCTACGACAAGCAAGCCCTGGCATCCGGCGAACCTACTATGATAAGCGAGAGACAAGAGCCGACTCCTGACCTTGTCAAAGAGTTAGAGGACAAAATCAAGCGTTTGAAACAACTAACAGGGTCATAAACCGTTGATATTACTACATTCCTAAAAACATTGCGCGAAATATCTATTTAGTGCAATCAGTTTTTAGCATAGGGGTGCATGGTATTATGCTGTGTTATTCCTATATAAGGCTGTAGCTGTAGCCTTATGTGGTAGGCTGTAGCTGTTGAGGTTGTGTAAGTCAACAGGGGGAGGGTACTACCCCGGTCACAAACGGAGTGGGGTGGGGGTATATAGATATATCCCACACATACCTCGCATATAATAAAAGGCTTCAAAAATACCCCCGCAAAACCCAAAATACCTAATAATCATGCAAACAAACCGAATAATTATTCAAAAAATGCTAAAAAAGACGGGTTTATACTTTTCATGCTGCATAAAACTAACAAAAGTCGGTATTTATGTAAATAGCGCAATATGGGAGTGGAAGGAATGAACAATTTTATAATAATATGCACAAGATGCGGCTTAGAAAGAGCTATACACAACTCCAAGATAAATAATAAAAATAAACCGCAGACAAATATAAAAATAACTACTTATGAATGGAAATCAGAAATAGAGTGCAAATGTGGGAATAAGGCCGAGATACAAAGCGAATAACCCATTATCACTAATATAAAAGGGGTGAGGTATATGGATAAGCCGTGGTATAAACAACTATTTTGCAAACATGCTTATAAAATGATTGGATGGCACTTTATAAATACTGGCATGAGCAAATTGAACTGGTATAAATGCATGAACTGCGGGAAAGAAACCTGCGCAGAATTCGACAGTAAGAAAGCAAGAAGATTAAGTCGGTGATAACATGGATATATGGAAGAATCCCGAAGTAATAAAGCTATACAATGAAATAGAAGCATTACAAAGCACAATAGACAAACGGCTGAAAGAAAATCGGCTTGAAATATACAACACAGGTGAAAAAATCCATAAGAAGCAGATAGAGTTTCATAAAAGCGACAAGAGAATCAAGGCGTTTTTCGGCGGCAACCGTGTTGGAAAAACCGTAGCAGGTGCGGTTGAAGCTGTATGCCATGCGTTAGGATATTCACGGTTCAGAAAATTGAATCCCACTTCCGGATGGGTAGTGTCTTTAAGCGGAGATGTCCAGAAGGAAGTTGCACAGAAAGAGATTTTAAAATGGCTGCCTAAGAAGGAAATATCAAATATAATCGTAAGGCATGGTAGAAAAGACGACTTAGAGGGTTCTTTGATAGAAAAAATCGTCTTAAAGAACGGTTGCTTTATAGGTTTTAAGACTTGTGAACAGGGTAGAGAGAGTTTTCAAGGTGCTTCGCTTGGATGGATTTATTTTGACGAAGAACCGCCTTTAGATATTTATCAAGAATGTCAAATGCGTATTATCGACCAAAAGGGCGATATGTGGTTTGCAATGACGCCGTTAAAGGGTTTGACATGGATTTATAGCCTTATATTCTTAAACGAGAGAAATGACTCTGATATTGAATACTGGATGGCTGAATGGGAAGATAATCCCTGGCTTTCCAAAGATGAAATAGAAAAACTGATATTAATAATGCCGGAGGAAGAAAGAGAAGCACGACAATTCGGAAGATTTACTTCCTTATGCGGTTTTGCTTTCCCGGAACTCAGGAAAGATATTCACATAAAGAAAATTCAAGCTGTGCCTGACTGGTACAAGCGATATGTTTCTATAGACTACGGCTTTGACAGTCTGGCGGCTATATGGTATTACGTTGACAATTACGGTCATGCAAGAGCTTATAGAGCATTACGAAAGAAAAATTTAATAATATCCGATGCGGCAAAGATTATACTTAAATTCACAGGCAACGAAAAAATAGAATCTTACTATGCCCCTCCTGATCTATGGAATCGCAGACAGGACACAGGCAAAAGCGCGGCAATGATATTCTATGAAAACGGCATACAACTGCTTAAAACTTCAAATGACCGTGAACAAGGTTGGCTAAATGTCCACGAATGGCTAAGACCTTACGAGACAAAGGATGAACAGACAGGAGAGGCTTACAAAACAGCAAATTTGACCTTTGATGAAGGTTTGGACCCTGACCTATGGAAACATCTTACGACTATACAGAAAAGCGAACGTAATCCTAATGACGTAGCAACTCAACCCCATGAGATTACGCACTACGTCGACAGCGTCAGAGCCTTTGCAATAGCACGGTTAATACCTGTAAAACAACCACAGGAACCACAGTATTACAATTTCAACTTTGAAAAACCAAAGCCCGATAATTACTTCGGCAATATGACTGATGAATATATGGAATATGGA
>JAKPKE010000067.1 GCA_029553855.1 Bacillota bacterium
ATCTGATTTTCAAGAAGCCGTTCAAATTTATTCCCTGCCAGACGTTCAAAATGCCTTAGTTCATCGGTGAACTCCGCACATTTTCCATAATATTTCATAGCTTCATAAATACCCGACCTCACAGCAATCTTAAGGTCTATTCCTTCCATCAGCATTGATGCAACGGAAATATAAATTCCGCAGGCCATTTTGCTCCGTTTATGAGCATGGGTCAGTGCTGAAACGTTATGGATAATTTCAAAAGCCTCAGCTTTTTCATAAAGCTTCGTCTCGTATGTTGTCTGAAGAAAAAAGAGTATCGGAAGTATCCTCATAAGCGAGCCGTTTCCATTGTCGCGTTCAGCTGCACCGCCGCATTCCAAAGGCGTTGTGCCTCCCAAATACCTGTTCAGGGCTTTCCTGGTTGACACACCCGCATCAAAAACCTCACCATGGGGGGTATATGCACCTTCGCTATACCACTTGTAAAATCTGGCCATAATATCCCCATAATCCAGTCCGTTAATCAGACTATCCGTAAGGCAAAGCGTCAGGCTTGTATCGTCGGACCATGTTCCGGTCGGTTGGTTATAGGTGCCATAGGAGCGCATATCAATGACAGGGTTGTCCCTAAGGGTTTCCCTGCCGTCAAATTCAACCGGTACCCCCAAAGCATCAGCAACGCATATGCCCATTACCCCGCTTAATACATCATTTGCCATATCCTTACTCCCTAATCATATTGTTACATTATGCAGCTCTTATCAACAAGAAGGTTTATTTCAATTATCCGGTTTTCCAATCAAACCCGGTATTAGCTTCTTATTCCTCGGGATAGGTTACGTCCATCCGATTTTGATTCATTAATATTTTTAATTCTGATAAAACGCTTCTGGCACTGCCTTCTACTACCAGATCAAATTGACTGTTTCTCTCGCCGGTGTCCAGGTTGATATAGACCTTCTTCCCTTTGCATAGTTCCGGCAGCCGGTTTACCGGATATACCTGAAGACTTGTTCCTATTACAATCGCAAGGTCAGCATTGCTTATTGCGTATACAGCATTATCCAATGCTTCTTGCGGAAGGGATTCTCCGAACAGTACAACGTTTGGCCTGAGTTTTCTCCCGCATTTTGAGCATGGCCTTTTTTCCATAAAGTCCTTCAATACTGCTTCGGTGCCGCAGTCCTCGCACCTTACTGTTCTTATATTTCCATGCAATTCATATACATTTCTGCTTCCTGATTCCTGATGAAATCGGTCAACATTCTGTGTGGCAATGCAATTCAGCAGGCCCATCTTCTCCAATTCAGCCAATACTTTATGGCCTTCATGCGGTTTGCATCCCTCCAATGTGCTTATGCGCATGATATAGAAGTCTCTGAACAGCTCATATTGATTATCCAATGCATGTTTTGAAGCAACCGTCGCAGGATCTATATTCCTCCACCACCCATCCTTTGAGCGGAAGTCCGGGATACCGCTCTCGGTAGACATCCCCGCTCCGGTCAAAGCAACAGTGTAT
>JAKPKE010000080.1 GCA_029553855.1 Bacillota bacterium
CCTTACTCTCCATGTTGAGCACTAAATTTTCGCCCATTACGGCAAGGCCTATAAGGCCGATATCAGCTTTTTTCATATCTAACCCTTTCTGTTTTCAGGTATATAACATACCGTATTCAACTATGTATTTTATAATACAACAGCCTGTTTGTCCATTGATGCGCTTACTTTCTAAGTGCTTTCACAGTCTCTTTGTTGTACATATTGTAGGCAAATTTGATTACCTGCTTGGCTGACTGCAAAAATCTCGGATCCCACTGTGAAACATCAGGATATTTTAATCCCATCTCCTCAACCATACGTATTACATAAGTAAGTCTGTGTTTAAAATCGACATAATCCTTTTTATCCCTGTTTGTCCAGCCTGTTTCCGCTACTGCAGCCATTCGCGGGAAACACATTTTACTCATATCCTCGAAATTATCAATAAACTCCGTCCATACCGGTGTCTCCACTCCGATTATATTCTTCCTCATATTCTCATGAAGCTCGGAAGGTATAGGTTCATACATGTATGTTTTCTTAAGAGGTGTCATTCCCAAAGGATAATTCACATAGTAATGGAAGAAATCCGAAACAATTATTTTGCCGCCTTGTGAAGCTCTTATTGTACACTCATCATTCTTTTCCATCCAATTCTGCACAATTATACCTTTTTCCAGATTACCGCCGCGTAAGCTCTCGTTCCATGTTATGGCTTGTTTACCTTTCTTTTGCAGATGGTCATATATCCTGTTCAGCATATATCCCTGCAGCTGTTCGTAATTCTCCAACCCGAGCTCCCTCATCTTTCTATTGCAATGCGGACATTCTTTCCATCTGTCCTTGGGGGCTTCATCTCCGCCGATATGTATATATTCACCCGGGAAAATAGCAGTCATTTCATCTATAACATTAAATAAAAACTCATATACCTCTTCTTTTCCCGCACATAAGATATCCTTGAAGATACCCGCATGAGTGCGTACCGGTACTTCCTTACCTGTACAGGACAGGTGGGGATATGCGTGAAGGCAGGCTGACGAATGACCGGGTATCTCTATTTCCGGTATCACATCAATACTCTTTTTTCTGCAATACTCCACAATA
>JAKPKE010000105.1 GCA_029553855.1 Bacillota bacterium
CATATTTGTGTTAGTATACAAAGTATATACACGTGTGCGCCAATTGCGTACAGAAAGTGAGGCAACATGCAATGGTAAATACAAAAATGCTCGTGGTCAATTCCGATATACTCCCAAAGACATATGAAAAAGTAATTGCAGCGAAGCTTCTCCTGAGGACGGGAGATGCCGCAACCATCCAGGAAGCATGCCTGAATGTTGGCATAAGCCGCAGCGCCTTCTATAAATACAAGGATAACGTATTTGATTATACTGCTCAGGAACAGGGGCGGGTTGTCACACTTTTTATGGTTCTCAGGCATACTCCCGGGGTCCTTTCCGATATCATAAATAAAATAGCCTCAGTAAAAGGCAATATAATTACAATAAATCAGAATATCCCTGTCATGGATTCCGCCTCGCTGACCGCGTCCATTGACACAAAAACCATGGAAATAAATCCGGAAGAACTGTTAAAACTTCTTTTATCCTGCAAAGGCTGCAAAAGAGTAGAAATAATAGGAATGGAGTAAGCTATACTCCATTCCCCTGCTTTAGATATGCGTTAATAAAGTTATCTATTTCCCCATCCATTACTGCTCCTGTATTTCCTGTTTCTTCACCCGTCCTGTGATCCTTGACAAGATTGTAAGGGTGAAATACATAAGAGCGTATTTGGCTGCCCCATGCAATTTCCCGGTACTCTCCCTTTATATCGTCAACTATTTCCTTTTGCTCCAGTTCCTTAAGTTCCAATAACTTGGCTGCCAGCATTTTCATGGCCATTTCCTTATTGCTGTGCTGAGATCTCTCATTCTGACACTGTACTATTATACCTGTAGGTATATGGGTTATCCTTACGGCAGAATCAGTTTTGTTCACATGCTGTCCGCCGGCCCCGCTGGCCCGATAGGTATCTATTCTCAAATCTTCTTCATCGATTTCTACCTTTACATTATCATCAAGCTCGGGCATTACGTCTACCGAAGCAAAAGATGTATGGCGCTTTCCTGCCGTGTCAAAGGGAGAAATTCTCACAAGTCTGTGTACTCCCTTTTCCGATTTTAGATAGCCATAGGAGTTTTCACCCTCAACAAGCAAAGTAACACTTTTTATACCTGCTTCATAATCTTTCAGAATATCAAGAACCGATACTTCATAGCCCCTTTTCTCAGCCCACCTTGTGTACATCCTAAGCAGCATCTCCGCCCAATCCTGGGCTTCCAGCCCGCCGGCTCCGGAATGTATTGTAAATATTGCATTATTCCTATCGTACTGTCCCTTAAGCAACGTCTCTATTCTATAACTCTCTGCGTTCTCCTTTAAAAGCTTAAAGGAGGCTTCTGCTTCAGGTATTATGGATTCATCCTGAGCTTCTATTCCAAGTTCTATGAGAACTTCCAAGTCTTCGTACTCTTTTTTTAGGCTCTGTATCGTGTAAGCTTTATCCTTTAACCTCTTTATTTCTTTCAGAACTTTTCCCGCATTTTCCGAATCATTCCAAAAGCTTTCCTGCTGCATTTCCTGTTCCATCTCATATATTCTCTCCTGGATTCCCGGCAGGTCAAAGAGACACCTCAATTTCCTTTATTGAATCCTTTAATTGAGATAAACTGCTTTTATACAGTTCCAATTCCAGCATATGCACCACCTCCTGTAATTAATAGCATATACCGGGCGAACAGTGTTCGCCCGTCAGCCGGCATAATGATCCGTTTCTCCGTATTAGTTTTCTTTTGCCCCGCAGCATTTTTTATATTTCTTGCCGCTGCCGCAAGGACAGGGGCTGTTTCTGCCAATTTTCTCTTCCTTCACAACGGGCTTCCTTACGTTGTCTTCATGACTCGTGGCCACGGGATCAGCCACCTTTTCCCTCTTGGGAAGGTTTGAAATATTAATGTTATAAATGAACTTTACGGTATCCTCCTTAATACTCTTTATAAGCTCCATAAACATATCGTACCCCTCTATCTGATATGCCTGCACCGGGTCCGTCTGTCCGTATGCCCTGAGGGATATGCCTTCCCTAAGCTGGTCCATTGCATCTATATGATCGATCCATTTGGTATCAACGGTCCTGAGCAGCGCAACCCTCTCCAGCTCACGCATAATCTGGGGGTCGACCTGAGCTTCCTTATGTTTATATATCTGCACAGCCTTTTCAATTACGGCATCTCTAAGCTCATCTCTGGTGAACTTCAGCATCTCTTCCATGCTTAAGACATTCCTGGGCAGGAAAACTGAGTGCAGATAATCCATAAGTCCCTTAAGATCCCATTCTTCCGCATATTCACTGCCAACCGTATAATTAGCGATTGCATCCCCTACTATCTCGGAAACCATTTCCATGATGTTTTCCCTGATGTCCTCCCCAAGCAGCACCTGACGCCTCTGACTGTATATTACCTCTCTCTGCTTATTCATTACATTGTCATACTGCAGCACATGCTTTCTTATGTCAAAGTTCCTTCCTTCAACCTTTTTCTGGGCATTTTCTATGGATTTTGAAAGCAGCGAATGCTCAATAGTCATATCCTCTTCCATGCCCAAAGTCTCAACAATCTTCATTATTCTTTCCGAACCGAAAAGTCTCATAAGATCATCTTCCAAGGAGATGAAGAATCTGCTGGAGCCGGGGTCCCCCTGCCTTCCGGCACGTCCCCTGAGCTGATTGTCAATACGCCTGGATTCATGCCTCTCGGTCCCGAGAATATGAAGGCCTCCCAATTCGATTACACCTTCGCCCAGCATAATGTCTGTGCCTCTGCCTGCCATATTGGTTGATATAGTAACCGTACCCTGCTGTCCTGCCTGGGCAACTATCTGCGCTTCTTTTTCATGATACTTGGCATTCAATACCTCATGGGGAACTCCTCTTTTTTTCAGCATGTCGCTAAGCATCTCGGAGGTTTCAACAGATATTGTTCCTACCAATACAGGCTGCCCTTTGTAATGAAGTCTCACGATTTCTTCAACCACCGCATTGAATTTGCCTCTTTTATTCTTATATACGCTGTCCGGATAGTCTTCCCTGATCATCGGCATATTTGTAGGTATTTCCACTACATCAAGGTTGTAAATTGCCCTGAACTCATCTTCCTCGGTCTTCGCCGTGCCCGTCATACCGGCTAATTTGCGATACATCCTGAAGTAGTTCTGGAAAGTAATGGTTGCCAGGGTCTGAGACTCTCTTTCCACCTTGACGCCTTCCTTTGCTTCTATTGCCTGGTGCAGACCGTCGCTGTATCTCCTCCCGAACATCAGCCGGCCCGTGAATTCGTCAACGATTATTACCTGCCCATCTTTTATTACATAGTCAATATCACGCCGCATAAGATTTCTTGCCTTAAGCGCCTGATTTATATGATGCTGTATCTCCATGTTATTTGCATCGGCCAGGTTTTCCAGGTTGAAGAACCTTTCAGCCCTTTCCACGCCCTCCTCCGTAAGAACTACGGTATGCGCTTTTTCATCTATTGAAAAATCCCTCTCGTTCTTAAGTCCTCTTACAAAGTTATCTGAAACGAAATAAAGCTGGGTTGATTTTTCTCCGACACCGGAAATAATAAGAGGGGTCCTGGCTTCATCTATCAAAATGCTGTCCACTTCGTCCACTATTGCATAGTTAAGCTCTCTTTGCACCATCTGATCTTTATAGATAACCATATTATCCCTCAAGTAGTCAAAGCCGTATTCATTATTCGTACCATATGTTATATCGGCACCATAGGCTTTCTGCCTGTCTTCCGCTTCGAGCCCATGAACTATCAGTCCCACCGACATTCCTAAAAAATTATAAATCTTGCCCATCCACTGACTTTGATAGGTTGCAAGATAATCGTTAACTGTAACCAAGTGTGTGCCTCTGCCGGTAAGAGCATTTAAATATAAGGGAAGTGTCGCAACCAGTGTTTTGCCTTCACCTGTTTTCATCTCGGCAATCCTGCCCTGGTGCAGTATAATTCCTCCTGCCATCTGCACATCAAAGTGACGCATTCCGAGAACCCTGACCGAAGCCTCTCTCACAACCGCATAAGCCTCTATCATTAAATCGTCCAATGTTTCCCCTTCAGCAAGCCTTTTTTTGAATTCGTCGGTTTTGCCCTGCAATTCCTTGTCGCTGAGTTTTTGCATGCCCGCTTCCAGTTCGTTTATTTTTTCAACTGTCTTCATTATCCTCTTGATTTCTTTGTCATTTTGATTGCCGAATATCTTATCTAAAAACATATGATTATCTCCTTAAAATTATCTTCCGGCTACGAGTTGTCAGACACCAGCTGCCAGAGCTTGGAAAAGGCTTCGAAGCCCAGCTTTGTCTCTCGAGCCTCATGTCTCGCATCTCGAGTCTAATATGCATACATAATATTTTATCACAATTTCGTGTTTTATACAAAATCTGTTTGAGCAATTTCCCCCGCCCGGGAGGATGGAGGACTTGTTGCAGTCAGGTTAAAAAAATGCAGTATATGGCTGCTCATATACTGCACATTATCCCCTATGATTTCTTTTTCATTATTCCCTGGATATATATGAATATCCCAAGAGCCATAAACACATCTCCTATGCTGAATATCTTAGGCCTGGGATAAGGTTTGGGAAGCACAAAAATATCCCCAAGATACTTAAATGCCGTATGGCTGTCCATTAATGCATGGGTAACTATTTTCCCTTCCCTGATATTTGCCATGTTTTCTATCAGACCGATACTTACCATTGCTTCGCCTGAAACCGGCATAT
Organism: Bacillota bacterium; assembly: GCA_029553855.1. Taxonomy (GTDB): domain Bacteria; phylum Bacillota; class Clostridia; order Lutisporales; family Lutisporaceae; genus BRH-c25. The sequence continues at coordinate 4,717 of JAKPKE010000105.1, forward strand.
GCCCGCCGTTGGCCATAATTACAAGAAAATTCAGGAACACTCCTATAAATATTATCCTAAAGGCAGGAATACTGCGGTTAAAATAAATACCAATAAAAAGAAGAAGATATGATAAACAATGGATGTATAAAATATTCTCAATGAAAAACCCAATACCTCTTGAAGACATATAGACTGCAACAAACTCGACCAGAAAACCAAGAACAAAAAAGTACCACTTTTCAAGGTTGGCATCCTTAATGTTTGAAAAACTGCCCCCTCTTAGCTTCCCAATTACGAATGAGGTGCCTGCGCTCTCAATCAGCAACCCTCTCCATCTCCTTGTTATTCTTAATCATATTGATAAAAACGTCTGCAAGCTTACAATCAAACTGGGTGCCCCTTCCATTTTCAATAATACCAAGGGCTTCGTCAATCGTCATTGCGTTCCGATACGGCCTCTCTGAAGTTAAAGCATCAAATACATCGGCAATACTCAATATTCGTGATTCAACAGGTATACTGTTATTTTTCCTGCCCTCGGGATACCCCGTCCCGTCGTATCTTTCATGGTGGCTCAATATGATTGCCGATATATTCTTCAAAAAATCAATATCCTTGATAATTTTCACCCCGATTTCGGGATGCTGTCTGATTTTGTCAAACTCTTCCACTGTAAGTCTTCCGGGCTTATTAAGAATATTCTCGTCAACGCCTATCTTTCCTATATCATGGAGTATAGCCGCTATTTTCAGATCCTCTATTTTTTTCCGGGGCAGTCCGATTCGTTCAGCCAGCCCGCATGCATAATCCCCTACCCTCTGTGAATGGCCGTTTGTATATGGATCCTTCGCTTCAACGGCCTGGGATAACGATTTTACCATATTAATACACATGTCCTTCATATCTATATACATTTTGAAGGAATATCTGGCAAAAAGAAGAGGGCCTAAAAAAAGCAGGACACCGGCTATTCCGTAGTTAATATATGCCAATGCCATCAGAATCCCAAGGGGTGCCATTGCGAAGTAATCCTTCAGCACCCACACTATGTTTTTGCAGAAATTATTAATAAACCTCTCACCCGTAATAAGATGCATCAGATATGACATAATGGCGGCGTTAATTATTATGCAGGTAAACATGCATGTTAGAATAGGCAGTATAATATTATTCAAGTTCAGGTTTCCGGGAACTCCTCCCAATGCCTCATAAAAAAAACCGGCCGCTCCGGCTGATAACATAATGTTTGCGCCATTAAACAGTGTTTTGCTTATCGGAAAATTAAATATATTATAAAATTTGCCATTGTGTTTTACTACTCTGAGCATAATCCCTATGCTGCAAATCCAGGCTGCTTCCGGTGACCCAAATATCAGTATAGCAGCTAAAGATATCACAAATCCGACAGACAAGGCTCTTTGACCTGATGTAACAATAATTAATGATTCAGAAATAATGGATAATAATACAAAAATAATCAGACCCATCACATCAATGTTATTGACTTGGTTTAATGTATATAAAAAAAACGATATCCCTAATAATACAATAATTGCTACGTATGCTTTGAGCTTATTTGACATATATTCACCTCATTAAAATGGCCGACATATTTTATACTGTTTTTAGAACCAGCTCTGAAAAGCTCCTCCGGCTAATGCCAAAGTGAGAATAGCCATAAGAATGCCAATTATCTTTTTCATTGTTTGCCCTCCTTTTTTAAGGCTCTGCCCCTCCGCTATATAAGGCAGGCAAACTCTCCGCTTAAATAATATGTCGGCCACATTTATCAATTTGTTTATATTGCTGCGTTCATTTTTCTATTTGTTGCTGCAAGTACAGCTTTAACTACGGACTCGTTTTCATCGATACCGATTATACTGCTGCCCGCAAGGTATTCTTCGGTATTGTCCCGTGAAAAGCCTACTAAAGAAACGTATACCTCCTTATCGGATACTTTGAATCTTTCCAATCCCTCCAGATACAGCATCCCACTTATGCACAAATATGCCTCAAGGGCGGCCAGTGCAGCCTCAGCCACTGCCCTGACTCTGTTGGACGCGGACTTGACCTTGCTGCTCCTGCCTTCATATATCTTATCATCATAAGCCAGTACTACTGTTGCTTCCAGCATATTGCCCGCATTCTTCACAGCAATGCTTTCTATCCTGACCCTTGCTTCTTTGAATTCAGCTTCGTTTATCTGGGCAATACTGATCTTTTTATAATCCACAGCTATGTTATACTTTGCATTTATGGCGGATTGTATATCTCTGACCAGCTGCTTGATATTCCTTCCAACTGAAGCAAGGATATGTATCTCTTCAATATCATCGTCTCCGCCGCATACAATACTGCAGTTGATTACATCGGGGAGTTTGCATATAAGAGACTGTATGTCATCTTGCAGGGGAATTTTTAATTTGTTCAAGGGGACTCCTCCTAAATAAAATCCGGCATAATTGTATAGGACGTGAAAATTCTCTTGCATTCTGTCTTCGTAAGCATCCCTATGTATTATTACGCAAATCAAGAAATATATTTCTGCAAAAATATATGAATACCTTCAATATTTATATAAAATACTCTTTAAGTCTTATATAATAGGTAATTCGTACTATATATATAATTATTCACACCGGCTAAATGTCGTTTACTTCTCATTCCAGGCATCCTCCTTAGACAGCAGAAGGCCTCTCCCCTTATACCCCCCGTTGTATAGGAAAGTGATACTTCCCTATACAACAAAAAACGGCCGATTAGCTCAGCCGCTTTATCAAAATTCCGGTTCAATCAAACCGTAGTTTCCATCCTTTCTTTTATATACAACATTTACTTCTTCTGTTTCCGCATTTGAAAACACGAAGAAGTTATGCCCCAAGAGCTCCATTTGCAGCACTGCCTCTTCAACAGGCATGGGTTTCATGGCAAATCTCTTTGTCCTTACTATTCTTACTTCTTCATCCTCGGGCTCTGCAGAAGAAGTAATCCAGTTATCGAATTTAATACTGCCGTCTTTAATTCTCTTTTCAAGTCTGGTCTTATGGCGTTTCAGCTGCCTTTCCAATTTGTCTACCACATTATCTATAGAAATATACATATCGGCGGTAGCTTCTTCTCCCCTTAAGATAACCCCATTAAAAGGAATTGTGACCTCAATGATGTGCCTGTTTTTCTCAACACTTAGTGTTATCTGAGCCTCCGTATCAGGGCTGAAATACCTCCCAAACTTGGAAAGCTTCTTTTCTACCCTGTCTTTGAGAGCATCAGTAACATCAATATTCTTACCACTGACTTTAATACGCATAAACACATCTCCTTTCGCAACTATTATGCTACCGTTTATATATATTTTATTCTACATTTGAGAAAATAATCCTTCTCATTTTTCAATTTTGGGATAATATTCAAGAGGCAGGAAGGGCATATTTGAAGTAAATATTATGTAAAGCGAACAGATTCATAATGAGATGTAAACCTGCTATCATCCTCTGTATCACAGAATTATTCACATTATGCACAGAGTTATCCACAGCTACTTTCTGTCAAGTGTGCATAATGTGAATAAGTTTGTTGATAACTTGAATCTCTTGCTTTTCCACTGTTGAAAAAATGTGTATTTGTTTTTGCTGGAAATTTGTCGAGCGAACATATTGTAAAATATTATTTTAGTTTATTTTGTCGGCTTATGAAAACAATAATCAGCACGGAAGTAATTTGCTGTCGGAAAAAACAAGAACAAAGGCGGCTTCGCCGCATTTGAAGCCCATGCGCCTTTTTCGAGTGTGCGAGAAAAATCTGGCGCGGGCACTTAAATCAAGGTTTTTTATCGTATAGGAAAGTTATACTTTCCTATACGATAAAAAACCGCCCAAGGGCGGTTTGCCCAAGGGCGGTTTAATTATTGTCGCTTTGAGTCAAAGCATTCTTTACAATATACAGGTCTTGTATTTGTAGGTTTGAACGGAACCTGAGTTTCCTTACCGCATTCTGCACAAACGGCATCATACATAACTACTTCTCTTCTCTGTCCATTTCTTCCGCCGGCGTTCTTTCTTGACATTCTGCAGTCTTTGCATCTGGCCGGTTCATTCTGGAAACCCTTCTCTGCATAAAATTCCTGTTCGCCTGCTGTGAATATGAATTCATTTCCACAGTCTTTGCATATTAACGTTTTGTCTTCGAACATGTAAAAATCCCTCTCTTTTTTATCCAGGCTGGTGTTGGGTAAGAAGAACTTTCTGGGATTATTACTGCCTCGAAAAACGTTCTTGCACCGCCCACTCATACCTTAAAATATTATGGCGCCATTCTAGCTGACCTGGTCTTTTACCCCACACTCGCCGTCAGGATGTTTCGCTACTAGGAATCAACCCCTCACTACAGCACCTCTCAATAAGTAAAACTACTGGACGGGCTTATTTCTAAGCCGCACCATGCTCACAGAAGCTTCTCCTGCTTACGTGGATCGTTTTGCCTGCGACTGGCATCGATTTTCAACCACAGACCTAGATAATACACCATATTTAATATTATATAATGTAATTATTGTTTACACAAGTACTTTTACCAACAAATGAAATTAAATGTTTAAAAAAAATCATTTCCTTTTGTCGATATATATTCCATCATTGATTATATCCGACTTTTCATATGCTTTTATAGATTTTTTCCCTACACTCAGCTGCTTCATTTCCTTTTTGATTCCGTTTATTATCCCGACAAGCTTTTCCTTATTGGATTCCTCAATTTGCATAATGCTTTGAGCAAGGGACATTATTTCTTCGACATTAAGCTTTAAAGTTTTCAGCATAGGATATTCTATGAAATCGACGTCTTCCATACTGTTAACTTTCAACTGCTTTTTCAGAAAATTAAATTTTTCGGAAAATGTTCTGTCAATTTCATCAATACTGTCTATTATAGACTGCTTCTTATTGACAAGCTCCTCTATTGTATTTGCTTCATTCTCCTCTATGTCCTTTTTCTGCTCCAAGGTAATCTCCATTATATCCCTGAATAATTGCAGCTTATTTTTGAGAAGACTGAGAAGTTCAATAATAATATCATTTACATTGTTCATATTAACCCCCCGAAAAGAGCAGCGGCGATCATTGATCGCCTGATATCCGTCATAACCGGACGGATACGCTCTATTTTTGTTTATTGCACCTATAACGCAGAAGCAGCCTGCTGCTTTGCTATCTTCATTGCCTGTGCCCAGGTATCCCTGAGTTCTTCGGCATAACCTGTTATTTCTTCAACAATAGCCTTATCCTTTTTTACATTTGCATCTATAAGTCTTCCGTTCATATAATCATACAGGGCATATAAACCGTGGGAAATGTCATACTGCATATCCAATGTGCTCATGAATTCAGTAATTATATCCTGGGCTCTTAATATGTTGTTATTTGCCTTTTCTATATTGTTTTCCTCCATACCTTGATAAGCAAGCTTCAAAAACCTTATCAGGCCGTTATAAAGCATCAATGTTAAATCCTGAGGTGTTGCAGTATTTACCATATCATTCTGATATTGACGATAAGCGCCGCTGCTGCCAGTATTATTCATACAGGGTTCATTTTTCTGTTTTAATATCATGTTTGTTGTGCAGTTCATTCTTCCCATACCTTGATTATATGACTTTAGTACATAGCTCATTTCCGCCATTGTAGTCACCCCATTTTTATATTAGTTATTGCATATTTCCGCTAAACTGCTGTGATAACCATGCAGATTGACTGTTCAACTGGCCTAAAGCTTTCTCCATTGCTGTGAATTTTATATAAAGACTATTTTCTTTGGTAATAAGTTTGCTAATAAGATTATCGATAAGCGTATCTTTGTCTTTAATTGCCTTGTTCATATAATTATTGAACTCAGTTAAATCCCCTTTTATTCCTGCTTTTTCAAGAAGTATGCCCTTTTTCCCATTGTTGTCTCTTGCAGTCCTGATATTATTCTGGATTATATCGTATAACCTCTGGGCTAATCCCGATTCCTGATACCTGATTGTCTTCTTGTCCGGATCCCTTAAAGCCTCTTCATATGTGTATTGGGATTCCTGGGTAAACAGCCTTGCCACCGAATCGACATCGTCCTCAATGGCTTTTCTCAGCTTTCCCTCATCAATAAGAAGCTGTCCCTTTGTTTCATATGAGCCGGTTGTTATTCCTATCTTATATAAGCTTGATGATATACCTGAAATTGAATCAGTAAGGGCTTTTCTCATGTCATTTGCAATACTGCTTATAATACTGTCTCCATACAGCATTCCGCTCTTTGCCTTCTCCTCCCAAGCCGTTATATCTTTTTCCTTCATGGCTTCCTTCTGTTCATCAGTCAAAGGCAGATAGCCTTTTTCCCTTTTCTCAACTGCCTTTGAGTTGAGTTTGCCAATCAAATCATTGTATTTATCCACAAAACCTTTTATCTTGTTTACAAGTGAATCGACATCCTGATTTACTTCAATAATAACGGTCTTTGCGGGATCTGCTTTGGTCAATGAGTAAGATACGCCTTCTATTGTAAAATTATTGCCGCTTCTTTGCATATTCTCAACGCCGTCAAGGTCAAAAACAGAATCCTGCCCCGCTGTTTTGATTCCTCCATCGATTCCTAACGCCTTTAACAAGCCATTTACCGGATCTGTATCTGTAAACGTAATATCGTCTGCCATGCCTGTAGTTTTTGATGTCAATGAAAACTTATCGTTAAGATAGTCATACTTCATTTCTACGCCGGCTTTACTTGTATTGACTGCAGATATAACATCGCTGATCGTGGCATCTGCAAAGGTTTTGTTAAGATTTATCGTTTCCCCGTTAATGGTAAATTCTACATTTGATTCAGAATCAAAGTCAACTGCTGCTGCAAAAAAGCTCCCGATAGAGGCTAATTTACTGCCCAGGGATATCCTGTTGCTTGTATTGTCGGTTGCATCGAAGCCTAAAACAGATGCATCCGAAATACTGAAGGTGCTCCCTGCTATAAGAGATTTTATTTCAATTTTGTTTCCCGAAGTCAGAATATCAAACTTGCCCGCCCCAAAAGCATTGCTTACAGCTGTACCCAGCTTGGTCCCCAAGTCTGATATACCGGTATAATTTTCAAGGTTTATTGTCTTTGTAATACCATCAAGAGTAATGCCTATCTGTTTTCCTTCCAATGAAAAATCGGTAATGTCAAGACTTCCGTTTACTGCGCTTGTTATTGCCGAACCGCTTTCTATTTTTGTTGCAGTAGCTAATTGCTTCACAGTAAGACTGTGAGATCCGGATGATGCCCCTGTTCCCGCTTTTGCAGCCGCAATCGCCAAATCCGTCGAAGATACCGTAAATGAAGCAAAAGCTGTCCCTGATTTGAAATTTGTCAGGGGCTTCAATATATCAAAATATTCATCCTTAAACGCCCTCAGCAAACTTGTCATTTCTCTGTAGTCGTTCCTCTTCCATTCCAAAAGCTGCTTATCCTGCTTTGCCTTATCAACCTTTGCCTGTTCAATACGCATAAGCTGCTGAATAATAGAATCCGTATCCAAGCCGGAGGACAGACCCGAAAGCCTGAGCTGACTATTGATAATATTAGAGATACCTGTAGCCACGGATACTACCTCCTTTCATCAATCAGAATTCCCGCTATCTCCCACATCTTTGCTATCATGTCCTGAATTTTCTTCGGCGGAAACTCTTTGATTACCTCATTTGTAATAGAATCCTTTATGACATATATTATTGTACGGGTTTTTTCATGTACTGTTCTTTGGATCATCCTGTTAAACTGCTCAAGTGATTTATTAGCTTGTTTTACTGAATTCTCCAACATTTCATCGTTTATTACCTCTTCTTGTTTTATGTCGGTTTGTTTTTTCTTGTCAGCCTTGCCAACTCTTACTTCCCTTTTGGTCCTCGCTATTGGCTGCGCAATCCCGGCATCCTGCACTTTGACTACGCTTACGTTGATGTTGTCTACTTTCATATCCATCCCTCCATGAATCAGATATTCTCATTTATATATATATCGGAAACAAGAACCCATATCTTTATGTTATTAGCAACAAAATCCTGTCTTTATTATCATTTTTGGCGTATTTCATAGCTACACGGGGATAGTATCATACTTATCCGACTCATAAAGATACTTATAGTCTCTCTCCAGATTATCCAGCTTTTCGTTGAACTCCGGCAATTTTCCAAAGAAGTCTTTATTGTCTTCTAAACCATTTATAAGAACTTTTAACATTTTATTAGCATAAAGTTCAAAAATGTATAACATATCCCAGTGAAGCTTCAGATTGAAACATATTGTTTCTATGGTATACTTACTTGTATTCAGCACATTTATTGACCTGATTGCGCTGTATATGGGATACTGAAACAGCATCATCAGAAATCGGTCACGAGCAATATTCTGTACAATTTCTTTATCTACAAATTCCAGGGTATCATAAATTCTATCCAACTGTTTTTGTGTGTTTATACCCTTCTCAATTTGCATAACTGCTTTTTTGTTCATCTTTTTTCCGGATCTAATATTCATTAATAACCCGTCAAATATATGTATAGCTTTGTATATGCCTTCAAAAGAGCTTTCTCTTGCGGTATTTATATACGCTTCCCCGACATTTATTCTATCCAGGAGATCTGCAACAGAGGGCAGCTCTTCAATGCAGTATTGCTCAAGAGTTTCTTCAAGACCCCTTATAACTGACCCTTTTATGTGCGCTCCGCCTTCGGTTGCGTCAATTATTACTTTATCGGTATCCCTTACTATTTCTTCAAAAGTAAGAAGAAAACTCTTCCATATTCTGCTGCTGGGAATGTCCTTGTCTTCATAATCTTTAACCCATTCAGTTGCTTTGCTTACATCAATGCTTTCATCAACCTCGGCTGCATCGGCATGGGATACGCCCTCTTCTGAATATGCAAGATCCTGGCCGACAAGTATAATTGGATTACATCCAAGTGCATCCGCAAAGTTCAAAAGAAAATGCGCTACAGAGGAGCCCGAATACACCGTTCCCTTATCCTCTGAGGTTATGGTGTTCATCCAATCTCCATATACATCCCTGCTTTTGAAAACGCTTATCATTTTCTTGCCTGCAAACATTTCAACAATCTCCGGCCTAACAACCGCTGGTCCTGAAAATATTATCCGGGGATCGAATTCCTTGTTTTCATAGAAAGCCCTATAAGTATCCCAAGCTCTTTCTACCGAGCCTACAATATCAGGTTTGATACCGTGACGATTAAGTGTAGACGCCGAGCCGTCACAAGATAGAATCAATGCTTTGTTTTCATAGGCTTTTAGCAAATGTACATTTTTATCCAGGGATGGGCCTGAGGATACTATGACAGCCGGCTTATCCCTGTATAAACTGCCGTACTTTTCCTTAAACTCATTGAATCCGGGATTTGCAACATACGCATGCAGGTTAAGCAATCTGTTTTGTACCCCGCATAATGTATCATTCAAATCATTCCCTATCAAAAATACAAAGTTATCCCTGATGTCATTTATATATCTGAAGAACTCTTTTGCCCCGCGAATATAGCTTAAATCCAAGCTGTTCAGTAAAATGGGGCACATATTTGAATAGGTATACAACAAGGTTTTAAACATTTCATCAAGCCTGTTCAGACCCTCGGCATCCTTATAGTCTCCCGCATAAAATGCCAGTTTGCCTTCTTTCGATGTAAAATCAACCTTGCTTAACAGTTCATAAAGGTACCTTTCATCTCTGTAGTAAACAAAAAGTATTGATTTTTCATTTAGCTTGCCTGCTATATTCTTTATATGTTCTATATTGTTTATGTTATAAGCTATATACAACGTCCTGTTTCCGTCAAACCTTGGTTCTGCCATAAGCTCCGATTCCGGGTGGTTCAATAAATCTCCCACATTGTAATGCTCTGAAGTGAACTTTACTTTAAAAATCTGCATGTTTTTTTTCAGTATATCCATAATAACCGCCTTACCTAAAAACATAGCCGGCACTAAGGCCGACTATGTTTTTATCTTTAATATTGCTTGTGCGCTATCTGAGCAGCTGCAGCACTCCCTGGGGTGCCTGGTTGGCCTGTGCCAGCATTGCCTGCGCAGCCTGGTTAAGTATATTCTGCTTTGTAAAGACCATCATTTCCTTAGCCATATCTACGTCTCTGATTCGTGATTCGGATGCCTGCAGGTTCTCTGCTCCTGTATCAAGGTTCTTTATTGTGTGCTCAAGCCTGTTTTGAATGGCACCAAGCTTGGCCCTGTTGGTTGAGACTGTTGTTATTGCACTATTTATCGTTGTTATTGCCTCATTTGCAGTAGCCTGGGCGGTAACACTAACCCCGTCTATGCCCAATGCAGTGTCGCTGGAGTTGTCTATTGTTATCTTCAGGGTCTGCCCGGCATTGGCACCTATGTGGATTACCGCAGAATCTATGCCTCCGGCCAAAAGTTGCTTGGTATTGAATTCTGTAGCAGTTGATATCCTCTTAACTTCAGCAGTCAAAGCAGTTATTTCTTCCTGTATTGCCGATCTGTCTGCATCTACATTAGTGTCGTTGGCCGCCTGTACTGCCAGTTCCCTCATTCTCTGGAGGATATCATGGGTTTCATTCAAGGCACCCTCTGCTGTCTGTATGAGTGATATACCGTCCTGAGCATTTTTTGATGCCTGCTGCAAGCCCCTTATCTGACCCCTCATTTTTTCGGATATTGCAAGCCCGGCCGCATCGTCTCCGGCACGGTTGATCCTGTAGCCCGATGACAATTTCTCAAGAGATTTGGACTGTGCTGCCGTATTTATTCCCAATTGTCTGTGGGCATTCATTGCCATTAAGTTATTGTTGATTCTCATTTCTCATTCCTCCTTGATTTATATTGTTAGAATCCTTTCTAACGTTACTGTTACTTGTTTTTTGGCCCGTTAATGCTTTTTTACCAATACCTAAGCTTTTATGCTGCACAACAAGTTATGTCATTAACTCAGAAGCTGAAGCACTCCCTGAGGTGCCTGGTTAGCCTGCGCCAGCATTGCCTGAGCTGCCTGATTAAGTATCATTTGTTTTGTGAAATTCATCATTTCCTTGGCCATATCTACGTCCCTGATTCGTGACTCGGATGCCTGCAGGTTCTCCGCTCCTGTGTCAAGGTTCTTTATTGTGTGCTCAAGCCTGTTCTGGATGGCACCTAACTTGGCCCTCTGGGTAGATACCGTTGTTATTGCATTTCCTGCAAGGGTGATTGCCAAGTCAGCTCCGGACTGAGTGGCTACAGCAATAGGTGCAGTAATTATTGTAGTTGCTCCCATACTTTCGGAAATACTTACCTTAAGCGATTGGGATGCATTGGCTCCTATATGGATTGTTGCAGATATAAGCGTACCGTCCAGAAGCTTCTTTGTATTGAATTCAGTATCCGTTGAAATTCTGGTGATTTCTGTGGTTAAAGCCGTTATTTCCTCCTGAATTGCTGTTCTGTCCGTTGCTTCGTTGGTGTCGTTGGCTGCCTGCACTGCAAGCTCCCTGATCCTCTGAAGGATTTCGTGGGTTTCATTTAATGCGCCTTCCGCCGTCTGTATCATTGAGATACCATCCTGGGCATTTTTTGATGCCTGCTGCAAGCCTCTTATCTGACCTCTCATTTTTTCGGATATTGCAAGTCCGGCAGCATCGTCTCCGGCACGGTTGATCCTGAAGCCCGATGACAGCTTCTCAAGGGATTTTGACTGTGCTGCAGTATTTATGCCCAACTGCCTGTGGGCATTCATTGCCATCAAGTTATTGTTGATTCTCATTTTTCACTCCTCCTTGATCTTTTGTGTTAGAATCCTTTCTAACTAATACAGTTCATAACCAACCCAGGTTCTTACTTCACTACCTGAGCAGCTGCAATACTCCCTGGGGAGCCTGATTGGCCTGTGCCAGCATTGCCTGCGCAGCCTGATTGAGTATCATTTGTTTTGTAAAGTTCATCATTTCCTTGGCCATGTCTACGTCTCTGATTCGTGACTCGGATGCCTGCAGGTTTTCCGCTCCTGTGTCAAGGTTCTTTATGGTGTGCTCCAGTCTGTTCTGGATGGCGCCAAGCTTGGCCCTTTCCGTAGATACATTTGTCAGCGCACTGTTTACTGTTGTAATCAATGCATTCGCAACGCTATTGCCTGCCGAAACCTGGATAGCCACCATAACTGATACGCCAGTGCCCACTGCTATAGCTAGTGTCGTAGCCGAAGCTCTCATATCTGTAAATGTAACAGTAAGGTTCTGACTCTCGTTGGAACCAATATGCAGTTTTACCGCAGTAGCCGCCGAGCCTATAAGGTTCTTTGTGTTGAACTCTGTAGATTCTGCTATTCTTGTTATTTCGGTAAAAAGTGCTGTCAATTCTTCGGTTATTGCCGCCCTGTCTGCTTCTACGTTGGTGTCGTTGGCTGCCTGCACTGAAAGCTCCCTCATTCTCTGAAGGATTTCGTGGGTTTCATTTAATGCGCCTTCTGCTGTCTGAATCATTGAGATACCGTCCTGGGCATTTCTTGATGCCTGCTGCAGGCCCCTTATCTGGCCTCTCATTTTTTCGGATATTGCAAGTCCTGCCGCATCGTCTCCGGCACGGTTGATCCTGTAGCCTGATGACAGCTTCTCAAGGGATTTTGACTGTGCTGCAGTGTTTATGCCCAACTGCCTGTGGGCATTCATTGCCATCAAGTTATTGTTGATTCTCATTTTTCATTCCTCCTTGATCTTTTTATGTTAGAATCCTTTCTAACCAATACAGTTCATAACCAACCCAGGTTCTTACTTCACTACTTGAGCAGCTGCAATACTCCCTGGGGAGCCTGGTTGGCCTGCGCCAGCATTGCCTGCGCTGCCTGATTGAGTATCATTTGTTTTGTAAAGTTCATCATTTCCTTGGCCATGTCTACGTCTCTGATTCGTGACTCGGATGCCTGCAGGTTCTCCGCCCCTGTGTCAAGGTTCTTTATTGTGTGCTCCAGCCTGTTCTGAATAGCGCCAAGCTTGGCCCTTTCCGTAGACACATTTGTCAGCGCATTGTTTACTGTTGTAATCAATGCATTCGCAACGCTATTGCCTGCAGAAACCTGGATAGCCGATATGCCGGTGGCGGCCGATGATACCAGAGCTAATGTCGTAGCCGAAGCTCTCATATCTGTAAATGTAACAGTAAGGTTCTGGCTCTCATTGGAGCCTATGTGCAATAATACCGCAGTAGCTGCCGAACCTATAAGGTTCTTTGTGTTGAATTCCGTTGAGCCGGCTATTCTTGTGACTTCGGTAAAAAGCGCTGTCAATTCCTCGGTTATTGCCGCTCTGTCTGCTTCCACGTTAGTGTCGTTGGCTGCCTGCACCGAAAGCTCCCTCATTCTCTGAAGGATTTCGTGGGTTTCATTTAATGCGCCTTCTGCTGTCTGAATCATCGAGATACCGTCCTGGGCATTCCTTGATGCCTGCTGCAGGCCCCTTATCTGACCTCTCATTTTTTCGGATATTGCAAGCCCGGCCGCATCGTCTCCGGCACGGTTGATCCTATAGCCTGACGACAGCTTCTCAAGGGATTTAGACTGTGCTGCAGTGTTTATGCCCAACTGCCTGTGGGCGTTCATTGCCATCAAGTTATTGTTGATTCTCATTTTTCATTCCTCCTTGATTATTTTTTGACCGAATTCCTTTCCGGCCAATATTATAAGTCCTAATCCACGGGCCGTTGTTTCGGACATTATAATCCTATTTATTATATGTATCGACACAAAAAACCAAAAATTAATACTTATTATAAAAATTATTCCTTTTTCACATATTCCTTCAACTTCTCAGCAGCTATATCCTTTGATAACGCAGATTTGATATTTTCTTCCTTGACTTCTTCCAGAAGCTCTTTTCTAAAAACCTTTACGTGTTTTGGTGCAATTATTCCGATTTTTACCTTGTCTTCACTTATATCCGATATTACAATCTCTACATCGTCACCTATAATAATTGATTCATCCCTCTTTCTGGTCAGTATGAGCATCAGGCTTCAGCCTCCTTTAGCACTTTATGTCTTATATTGTACCTCTCATCTTCAAGCACTTCCTGAACCGCTTTATTATTTTTTGTGTTTATCAGTATAGGAGCTCTTAGATTTGCTGTCATTTCGCTGATATCATCCGGCAATGTAACTATAGCATATACGATTAAATCCTCAGGCTTTTCCGCTCTAAGATTTTTCACTGTCTCATCACTTATGTTTATATCATACTTAGGATCTACAAACGTCGGTGGTATAATTATGAAGCATATTCCCTCATCCTCGACGGATTGCATATAACTGAAAATAAGCTCCTGTATAGGAATAATTATAAATTTACATAGATGCGTAAATCCGGGTATCCCTTGTTCAAATGATATAATGTCTTCTTCTCCGCATTCTATTTCGCCGCAGAATTTTGTTTTTATTTTCATTGGTACACCTCCGATATAATTATCTGGTTAATTACTCTATTATGTTTGCCAAATTTCCGTATCATCTTAAAAAATCTATAAGAGATGGCTGTATTATCCTTGCACCGGTTGAAAGAGAAGCCTGATATACATTCTCCTCCATTTTTACCTTCATAATAACCTCTGCTATATCCGCATCTTCATTTTTTGAAAGAAGGCCCTTCAAGTTAAGGGTATCATCCAGTATCCTGTTGATAGTAAGTTCCGCCCTATTGGACTTGACCCCAATTTCCGACCTTATTGCATTTATATTGGACGCTTGATTGCCTATCCTTGATATCCCGCTGTTTATACCCTCCGTATTATCATCCTCAAGATCCGATATCAACTGATCAAATATCGCTATAAGTTGTGATTGGTTACCCGGATCCACTCTTGATACTGAGGTTTGGTTATTCGTCATCCCCATCAGTGATACATCAAAAACCGGATCTGCCGGATCAGCTGTTCCTGACTGCAAAGTTAATACCGTATTTGACTCAAAAACCAGCCTGCTATTCTGCACAGTTATATAAACATTAGGTTCATCAAAGGGAGTGGCGTTCAGTTCGGTTTTGATGGCAGCTGCCAGCACATTTAAATCATCAAATGTTCCGGTAATATTAACTGCCTGACTGTCAACACCGTTTGATATCGTAAAATTCAAACCCGGAGCAGGAGCATTAATCGTATTTTCTGCAATCGATAAATCCGTATACACGCCCTTCATGCTTTGCCGCTGCATAAGAGTATCAACGGTCTTCATATCCAGGTCATCAACATCAATACCGTTGTATAAGCCGAAAACCCTTTGGCCTACCAGATTCATGGCCATCCTGTCTTTCAAGCCTATATTGGTTTCTATTACCTCATCAAGGGTAAGCCGGGTTGTACCTCCGCCCAGGTAATACTTCCCGTCGGAATCAAAAAGTGCTTTATCAGTCTTATACCCTGAAAAGATATAACTGCCGGCATAAGATGCATTTCCGATTTGAACCAGCTGGTTCCTCAGCTCTTTAATTTCGCTGGCAATAGCATTCCTCTCATCTATCGAATTTGTTTCGCTTGCTGCCTGGACAGTAAGTTCGTTAGCCCTATGGAGTATTGATGCAATGTTATTTAAAGCTATTTCTGTCGTATCCAGCCATGATTGAGTGTCATCCGTATTTCTTCTGTACTGTTCCATGGTTGCTACTTCTGTATTGAGCCTTAAACTTCTTGATACTCCTATGGGATCATCAGAAGGGCGTATAAACTGTTTGCCGCTGGCCATCTTCTGCTGCAGATGGTCCATTCTGCCAAGATTTTTGTTCAGGTTTCTCATTAAATTGTTAATCATCATACTGTTTGTAACACGCATTTTATCACCTCGTTATCTTCCTGCCAAGCCAAGTTTATTTATTGTTGTATCAAGTATGCCGTCTAAAGTGGTAATCATTCTGGCAGAAGCGTTGTAAGCCTGTTGAAACTTTACCATGTTGGCCATCTCCTCATCCAGGGATACCCCTGACTCCGAAAGCCGCCTGTTCTCTGTCTGATCAACAAGGGCCTGGGAATTTGCAGTCATTCTTTTTGCCTGATTGCTGTCAACTGCCAATGCCGACAACAATGATTTTATAAAATCATCGGGTGTTCCCTTCAAAGAGTTGAACATCTCTTTTTCATTGCGAAGCCCTATGAGGATCAATATATTGCCGTTGTTGCTCTCCCCGTTTTGCTGATCCGAAGCGGCTATTTTATTCGGATCCTTTACTATATCGGGATTTACCCTGAAGCTTATACAATTAACCGAAGAAGCCCCTGCATCATAAAAAAGGTTTTGTCCCTGATTTCCCGCAAGGTCAACCCCCTGCTTGTGCTGCTCATTGAAGCTTGCCGTAAAGCACCGTGCAAATTCATTAAGCTTCTTGAGGTAGTATGGAACGCCTCTGTAGTTGAAGCCTTCCCCGTCGCCATCCCGGACATCAAGCAAACCCCTTAGCTCTCCGCTTTCTATTCTCACTTCCTGGTCCGTCACCCCGGCCCAGACTACCTTGCTGATCTTCCCGCCCCCCAGGTCCGTGATCCCCGGTTTTACTTCATCCTGGGTCGTCAGCGTATTGTAGTTTATATGGTCAATAAGGGTAATACCCCCTATTTTTATGTCCAGATAGTTGTTCCCGTTTGGTCCGGGTATTTCAGCCACCGTGATGTTAATAACAGAGGAAAGTTTATCAATAAGAACGCTCCTTTGGTCTCTCAGGTCATTTGCCTTATGCCCTCCCAGCTCAAAGTTGAATATATGTTTGTTCAGATTGGCAATCTGCTCTGTCAATGAGTTTATCTCGCTGACCTTGTTCATTACGGCAAAATTGGCATCCCTTATTGAGTTAATCAGCTCATACCCGTTTCTGTTTATTGTTGTGGTCAGGGTATTTGCCTTCTCCACAACAGCTACTCTGCAGGTAGCGTCTCCGGGTTTTTTTGAAAGCTCTTCGAGGGCTGTAAAAAACTCGTCCATTACCACCCTTATCCCTGTATTGGAGGGTTCGTTGAATACACCTTCCAATGTCTCAAGCTGCTCTGCCTTAATGTTCCATTCCCGGTAGGTCTTGTTCTGTCCCCAATACTTAACGTCAAGATAACTGCTTCTCATTCTGATGATATCATAGGTCTCAACCCCTGTCCCTACCACTCCCGTAGGATCTCCATAAGAAGGCATTGTAGCCTTCTGAAGGGCTATCTGCCTTGAATATCCTTCAGTGTTGGAATTTGAAATGTTGTGACTTGTAACATCCAGAGACCTTTGACTGACAAAAAGTCCCGATGTCGCGATACTAATGGATCCAAATGTTGTTCTCATACTGTTTACTCACTACCTTCCGACCACGCCGATTCTATTTACTACCAACTCGAGCATCTCGTCCACCACATTTACTATCCTTGCCGCCGCATTGTAAGAATGCTCATATCTTATCAGATTGCACATCTCTTCATCTATCGAGACAGCACTCATTGCCTGTCTCCTGAATTCTATCTGGTCTACAAGAAGCTTTTGTGCCTCGACTGCGGTAAATGCTTCCTGCCCTTTGTTTCCCAAGTCTGAAATAATATTTCTGAAAAATTCATCAAAGTTATATTGTCTGTTTGCCGCAATTGTTTCATAGCAGTCGTACGAAAAATAATCGTTATGCCTTAATTCTGCAATTTTTAGCGCAATTCTGTTGTCCTCATAGTTGAATGCCTCTTCTGCAGAAGCAATATTGTCAAATTCATTCAGCTCCGGATTAAAGGCTATCGTGGAGATATCAATATTATTGGCAGTGCCATCCGTTGAGTTTATGAAAAAGTATCTATGGGCACTGTCTTTAATTCCATACCCCGTTATGTGTATTGCATTTATTTCTCTTGCAACGCCCGTAACATATTGATTCAGCCTTTCCCTAAAGCCTTCCACCAACACATCCCTGGATTCGAACAATGCCATTATGCTGCCGCCGGAAATCTCCAGCCTGTCGTTTTCACCTTTCCATACAAGCTGGATAAACCCGCTGTTCCCCGTATCAGGCACTTTCTCAATTTGATCATATCTGCTGCCTTCAACAAGCATCCGCCCTTCCAGGGAAATATTTATTGAACTCCCTTCGTAAACCTGTATCTTGGCTTTTCCGGTAAGCTCGTCTATAAGATAGTTTCTCTCATCCCTGAGGTCATTTGCTGTGACACCGTGAGATTCTATCTTGCTTATCTCAAGGTTGAGATTTGCAATTTTTTTTGCTATTTCGTTCACTCTGTCTATGCACTCACTGATTTCCCTGTCCTTACTCCTTCTGAAGTTAATAAGCATATTATCCATATTTTTAACTGTTTCAACAAAAGCAATGCCATTTTCCTTTACCATTGATCTTACGGTCAAGCCCCCCGTAGGCTTGGATAGTTGTTCCCATGAGTCCCAAAAGTTATTCATTACAGCCTGTAGCCCATCTTCCGAGTTATCGTTAAATATCGTTTCAAGCTCTTCAATGCTTGAAAATCTTGACCCCCAATAACCTAAACTGGTATTCTCCTTCTTGAATTTCTTATCCAGAAATTCATCTCTATACTGCCTTATTTCCTGCACATCAACGCCATAACCCATCTGCAGCAGTTTGCCGTTGCCTGATTTCCCAATATTATGATAGAAGGAGGATGAATTGGATATTAGCTGCCTGGTATATCCGGGAGTATTCACATTACTTATGTTGTGGCTGGTAACATCCAATGCTCTCTGATTTGCAAAAACTGCAGACATTCCGACGCTCAATCCTCTGAATGACGACATTTAACCTCACCCCTTAAATCCCATACCTATACTTTTGTATCGAAAATGTTCTTTTTGCTTTGCCCTTTTCCTTTTTTGCCAATGTCCTCATATAAAGACCCGGTCTCCATTCCGGAGCCTGCAAAAAGGTTTATTGAATAATCTATATATTCAAGGGATTGCTCCAATAGCTGTCCGTTTATATCATTTGCTGCCTTAAGCTCTGAAAAGACTTCTCTCAGCTTATTCTGGATATTCTCTAAAGCTTCCTTCAATTGAGGCTCAAGCATTTTTGCCAGATCGGATATGGTAACCTGAGCACTTTCGATATCCAATGCGGCACAAATTCTTGCCACCTCTTCCTCTCTCTTTTTTTCCAGCTGGCCGATATTAAAAATCATATTCTGCTCTAATTTGACCATCTTATCCAGTTCTGCAACTTTACCTTCAATAATGATGTTCTTTTTGGATTTCGATAATTCAACCAAATCCTTGTAATATCCGTGTTCTTCCTTTAGTATATCAATAACTGCATTAATCCCTTTATCAACATTCGCCATAGATATATCCCCCTTGTATCTACAGATAAAAATAACCACAGCCAGAGGTAATGGCCTTAAGCTGTGGTTGTTTTTAAATTTTTAAATCAAACTTGCGGGCTAAAAGCTTATCAGCTATATCCTTACTGTCTACCTCATAAGTGCCGTTATCCATCTTTTCTTTTATGGGAGCAATCACTTCCTCCCTTATATCCGGTACTTTCTCGGCTGCCTTTACTGCTTTCATAACCATTTGGAAATCCATAGCCTCCCTGGATATCTGTACTTCGTCCTTTTTCCCGCTGGTTCGGGCTGCCCCCGAAACGTCCTTCTTTGACTCCACCTTCTGATTCTTATAAATCCTGTTTACACCGTCGATTTTATTAATATTGAACCCCATGCTACCACCCCGTTATCATTCTTCATTCAACTACTTTATCGGTATCAACAACACATAAGTTTAGTGTTTTGTGTAAAAAAAACAGCAGCCGATGCTGCTGTATTAGTCGTTCCTTCTTCTTTCGGCCGTATACATTTTTTCTTTTTCAGCCTTATACTGCGGCCTTTGTACAGGTTCTTTCTTCTCCAGCCCGAATTCTCTCTTGAGGCCTTCAGTAATCTGCCCTTTGCAATTCTCGCAGAACCTTCCGGAATTAATTGATCTTCCGCATCTTTCGCATCCTAAAACCAAATTGCTGTTTTCGGATTTTATTTCAAGTCTTTCCTCCCTGAGAAACCTCATGATTTTTTCGACAGAAACCTCTGTTTCCTGTGACACCTCCGATATGGTAGCCCCAGGGTTATCATATATGTATTCCTTTACTACCTTGAACTCATCTTCTTCTGTTTCCATACACCTGCCGCAAATCGGACTCGAAATATAGGTGAATATTCTCCCGCACCTGGGACAGTTTCTGATTTCCGCCATAAATATACCTCCTTTTATTAGTCACCAGCCGCTAATCGCTAGTCACCAGATTTAGCCGGGACTTCGAAGCCATGTTTAAATCCCGCACCTCGTATCCCGTATCTCGTATCTGTTTACGTATTGCTGCCTGTAGCTGCCGTTATTACATATACATATTTCGCTCCGGCCTTTTTCAATACTTTACTGCATTCATTAACAGTACTTCCTGTGGTATAAATATCATCAACCAGCAGAATATTCTCGTATTTACTGATATTATACAATGATTTGACGGAAAATGCATCATTTATATTCAGATATCTCTGCATTTTGTCGAGATTATATTGTTCTTTTGTCTCCTTTGTTCTTTCCAGACAGTCCAAAACAGGTTTTCTTAGCCTTTCCCCTAATTCCTGCGCAATATTATATGACTGATTGAAGCCCCTGATTTTAAGCCTGTTCCGGTGTATGGGCACAGGTACTATGCAACTTATCTCCAAATCCTCATTCCTCAGGGCTTCCTTCATCAGACCTGCAATTACTTTTGCCAGATGCACTTTTCCTTCAAATTTTAGCTTATGTATCAGTTCTTTTCCAATGCCCCCATATTCAAAGCAGGAATAAGCCCTTTCGTAGTGAAACGCCCCTGTTTTGCAGTCGGGACAAGTACTGTCATGGTAGTTCTCGTTAAGCTGCTTGCCGCAGTGAAGGCAGGTAATTCCCTGCAGATAATTCAGAGAAGCCATGCACCTGTCACAGACTATTTTTGCTCCCTGGCTTCCGCAAATGCAACATTTTGGCTTTTCGGGATATAACAAGTCAAGAATGCCCTTAATCATATTCCCACCTGCCAAGTCTCCTTCGCAATCCGGAATTGCGTGCAATAATCCGGTTGTTATTGACCATCTGCTGAAGAAAGCATTCCTTCCCAACCAATACTACCATATTTTTTGCCCTTGTGAGCCCGGTATAAAGGAGGTTCCTTGTCATAAGCATCGGAGGTCCGAAAGTAAGGGGCATAACAAGTATAGGAAACTCAGAACCCTGGCTTTTGTGAACCGTAAGAGCATATGCATGCTCCAGCTCATCCAATATTGAGAAGTCATATTTAACCTTTCTTTCTCTGTCGAACACTACTTCCATATATTGATCTTCATTGTCTATGTGAATAATGACGCCCAGATCACCGTTGAATACGCCCTCCCCTTCTTTTTCGGAGTTATTGATGCTTTGCCATCTCATTTTGTAATTGTTTTTAACCTGCATTACTTTGTCTCCAACCCTGAAAACAGTGTCCCGGTATTGTTTTTCGGCTTTATTGCTTTCCCGGGGATTTAATGCCTTTTGCAGCTCCTGATTAAGGTTAAGTACCCCGCAAAGGCCTTTTTTCATCGGCGACAACACCTGAATTCCCTCATGGAAATCCAATCCCGTATATCTGGGAAGCCGCTCAGTACAAAGTTCGATAATTGTAGAAACAATATCCTCCTGCACCTCCTGCTTTATTAAAAAGAAGTCACTGTTCTTAGTGCTTATTATAGGCGGTTCGCCTCGATTTATCCTATGAGCATTGACGACAATCATACTGCTTTCTGCCTGCCGGAATATTTCATCCAGTCTTACGACAGGCAGCACTCCGCTTTCAATTATGTCCCTGAGAACATTCCCTGGGCCCACGGAGGGAAGCTGGTCCACATCCCCTGCCAATATGACCCGGGTGCCCTCCGCTATAGCCTTAAGAAGATTATTCATAAGTAATATATCAATCATTGATACCTCATCTACTATTATTGCATCACATTCCAGGGGCGTCTCCTCGTTTTTCTGGAAATACGCTTCCTCATCGCTTTCCCCATATCCAAATTCCAGCAGCCTATGTATGGTCTTTGCATCTCTTCCTGTTGCCTCCTGCATCCTTTTGGCCGCCCTTCCGGTGGGTGCGGCTAAAAGCACATTAAGCCCATGTTTTTCAAAAATACTTATTATTGTCTTAATGATTGTAGTTTTACCTGTACCCGGCCCCCCTGTTATTACAAGTATGCTCTTTGCCAAAGCCTCCGTTATGGCACTTCTCTGCTTATCCGCCAGTTCTATCCCTTCCAGCCTTTCGACGGCTGATATCTCGCTGTCTGCATCCAGATTCATCGGGGGAATTTCAAAGTACAATAGCTGCATAAGCCTCCTTGCGGTTCCGGATTCAGCCTTAAAAAAAGGAAATGAATAGACCCCTCTTACACCCCCGACATCTTCCGCTACAAGCTTTTTATCTATAGAAAGCCTTACTATTATATCTTCAATATCTGTCTCGCAAACCTCAAGCATTGCCGCCGCCGATCTCACCAAATCTTCCTGGGGCGCAAAGGTATGTCCGTTTCCGTGATATTGGTTAAGCACATATCTGGTGCCCGATGCTATCCGGTATTCGGAGGATTTTGCTACTCCCATGGACAGTGCTGCCTTATCCGCCATTTTGAATCCGATACCGAATATATCATCCGCAAGCTTATAGGGGTTTCCTTTTATTTCGTTTATTGTATTTGCCCCATAGGCCTTATATATCCTGACTGCATAAGAGGGCCCTATACCGTATCTCTCCAAGAACATCATGATATCCTTCAGTTCCTTCTGTTTCTCGAAGGCTTCATATATCTTCGCCGATTTCTTATGCCCTATGCCCTCCACCTCAATAAGGCGATCCGGATTATACTGTATTATATCAAGGGTATCCAGTCCGAATTTCTCCACTAGTTTCCTGGCAGTGTGAGGGCCTATCCCCGGTATTAAGCCTGAGGCCAGATACTTTTCTATCCCGTTGACTGTTGCCGGGGTAACCGTGGTATAGGTCTCCGCCTTGAACTGGCTACCGTAATTAGGATGCTGCACCCATGAACCGTATGCTCTGATTGTTTCGCCTATGTTCAAAAAAGAAAAATATCCTACCAGCGTAAGCAGTTCTGCATCCCGTTCCAGATCCAGCACGGTATACCCGTTAGATTCGTTTCTGAATACAATTTCGTGAATTGTCCCCTGAACTTCGTCCATCCCTTACACCTCGGAAAAAATCGCTTCTATAATTATAGCACATTTTTCCCTGCCAGTTTTTTTATTTCTTCTACCTTATCGGTCTTCTCCCAGGACAGATCCACGTCCGTCCTTCCCATATGCCCATATGCAGCTATCTGTCTGTATATGGGCCTTCTGAGATTTAAATTCTTTATGATTGCTGCCGGCCTCAAATCAAATACCTGGGTTATTATCCTTGCTATTTCTTCATCAGGCAGTTTTCCGGTTCCGAAGGTTTCTACCATTACCGATACCGGCTTTGCCACCCCTATTGCATAAGCCACCTGCACCTCACACTTTGATGCAAGTCCTGCTGCGACAACATTCTTTGCTGCATGCCTTGCCGCATAGGAGGCAGATCTGTCAACCTTGGTAGGATCTTTCCCTGAAAATGCTCCCCCTCCATGCCTTGCATAACCTCCGTAGGTATCAACTATTATTTTTCTTCCTGTAAGTCCTGAGTCCCCTTGGGGTCCGCCGATTACGAACCTTCCTGTCGGATTTACATAAATCTTGGTGTCCTTATCTATCATGCCCTCGGGAATAACGGGTCTTATTACTTCACTTATAATATCTTTCTCAATAGTGTCATGGTCCACTTCAGGGCTATGCTGTGAAGAAACAACTATCGTATCCACTCTCACAGGTTTCCCATCTTCATATTCCACAGTAACCTGGGTTTTCCCGTCAGGCCTCAGATAATCGATTATGCCTTCCTTTCTGACCCGCGAAAGCTTTATAGCAAGCTTATGAGCAAGGGAAACAGGCATCGGCATAAGCTCTGGAGTCTCATCGCAGGCATAGCCGAACATCATGCCCTGATCTCCTGCGCCTGTAGCAGCAACATCCTGCTCCGCCATTTCTCCCTTTTTTGCTTCAAGAGCCTTATCAACGCCAAGGGCAATATCTTCCGACTGCTCATTAATGGATGTAATAACGCCGCAGGTGTCGCAATCAAATCCATATTTGGCCCTTGTGTAACCTATTTCTTCAATGGTTTTTCTCACGATCTTAGGTATATCAACATAACAGTTGGTCGTAATCTCTCCCATTACCAATACAAGGCCTGTTGTAACCGATACTTCACACGCTACCCTTCCCATCGGATCCTGTTCAAGTATGGCGTCCAGCACCGCATCGGATATCTGGTCGCATATTTTGTCAGGATGTCCTTCGGTAACAGATTCGGATGTAAATAGTTTTCTTAACATAATAAACCTCCTTTTTCTTCTTTAGACTAACTTTGCGAAGGCAGCTTTGCCGCATTTGCCTGCCATGCGTGGCACGGTAAAATAAAAAAACCCCTTCCGACGAAGGAGCGGCATATTTTTATAACTCCCTCATCTTTCAGGATTGAATATAGCAATCCTGCAGGAATTGGCACCGTACATCTGCCGGTTGCCGGGTTTCATAGGGCCCTTCCCTCCACCTCTCTTGATGAGTTGACTGACAATTAAATTAACAAATCGACAATACAATATTATCATAGCATATTTCTGCTGTCAATATACATTAGGACGGCTGAATTTGCTCTTTCCCGCCCCCTATAACAAAATTTCAATGTTGTCTCTCACTGCTTTGAATTCCGTATATTTACAGAACAAATATTCGGCTATGACCTGCATGAGTTCAAAATCATTGTCATGATCCAAATCCAGAACTGCAGTATCCATCATTTTAATTATATCGCATTTCCCCTCAAAAATATCCTTGTCCCTCCTTAGAAATTCCGGAGAATAGGCATACATTGAGGCATTCATGTCGAATACTTCCGGAGCCTCCTGGCGGCAATTCAGTGTCGGTCCAAGAATCTTTTCGTATCCATTTTCAGTTTTCCTGACCATATTGAAGTATGGGTTCCTTCTGGAATCAGTTACTGAAAATACTATATCCGCATCAGAATCCATCTTCTTTCTTATAAGGTTACTGATATCTGCAACTGTCCTTAGAGGTGATGTTATATCCAAATCAACAACCATATTGTACTTGATTGGTTTTCGCTTTTCCATTATGTCCAGACAGTTTTGAATTACTTTATTCTTGGGGGTTGCGTCCAGCCCAAGGGACGGATCTCTTTCAATAATATCCGCCTTGAAATTTGTCAGGCTTTCAAATAAGCTTATAAGCTCCCGGCTGTCCGTGTTCAATACCACAGAACCATTTATTTCAGGATTCTGTTTCTTGTATAGATCAATTGCCGAAACCGTATAAAACGGTAACGGGTAACCTAAGAATTCTTTCACATTTTTATTCTTTATGCCCTTTGACCCTGCCCTGCCACATATGGTAAAAAGTATGTCATTCTTTGCTTTCACGATAACACTCCCCCTGCGCTAATCGAAGAACTGATAAAGCAGTTTCTGCATCACTATCATTGTCGGCTTTCCCTTCAACAATATCGAAAAAATGCCCCAGCTCCTTAATATGGATATTATCCCTGTCTTCCATGAAGGAAATGGTCTTGCCGCTGTTCAGATATCTGATTTCATTATTTGCAATATCGCCTACAATCGTATCGGTATCGGTAAACAACTGCAGTTCTCTTATTGTTTTGCGTCCAAAATAGTCCAGGTGTATTTCAACGGTCATATTGGGATATTTGGCAATATATAAAGCCAAATCTTCGCTATCTATTTCCAGTCTTGAGAATGTCCCCTTAATACTTAACACCTTCTCCGGCCGGCCAAACAAATAGCAGATATAGTCCCACTCATGTATTAAGTCAATTGAAACACCCCCGCCCTGATCTTTATGGGCGCTGTATATTTCCCGGTAGTCACGGTTTGGTCTCCAATCCGGCAGGTAGCTTGAGCAAATCGCCCTTACGCTTATGGTTCCGGATAAATCACTTTTATGCTTGAAGTATTGGATTACCCCGGTATATCTTAAGGGGCAAGCTACATAATATACACTGCTGCTCTTGAACTTAAGCTCGTCCAGAGCAATATTACCTTTATCAAATATGGGTTTTTCAATAAACATATGTCCGGTATTGTTAACAAAGTGCTTTATTGTCTCAAAATGCAGGTTTGTGGGATTAGTAATGAAAATAATATCATAGTTATCGACCACCTCATCACAAGAGTTATATATCTTATTAACATGCCGGGAAATTTCTCCGTCGGGTTCCTTGCCTTTCCCGCTTCTGAACAGGTCAATCGTACATGAGGTGCTTCGCTCCTTTAAAACCTGTAATATATTATGGAAATGCCTGATACCTATTGAGCCAAGCCCAACCAATCCTATTTTATAACACTTTTTCATACTAAGCCTCGATTCTATCTATGATTTCAAGAATCAACCTATCCTTTTCAAAGTTGTAAATCGGGGTCATGCCCTCATTAACAGCTTTAAAAAAGGAATCAATCTCATTCAAATAGGCATTCTCAACTATAAAGCCGCTGTAATTGTCAAGCTGATCTATCTCATTATACAGTTTCAAATTTATATCTTTTTTAGTGTTAATATCATATACGAATAATCCTGTCGGCAGGCCGTTCCAACAGAGGTAAAGCTGCTCCCCGAAGACTTCCAGATTCCTCACCGCTTTGCGGGATACCACGTCGACAGCCAAAGTACCCTTGCACCCGGATGAATGCTCCAGAATTATAAGATAATTATCGTTATAATCTATATTCAGACTGCTCATCCTGTCCTTAACTACATTAACATTAATAATACCGCCAAACACATCTGAAAGCCATGGAAGCTCAATGGCAAGGATCTCCCTGCATCCATTGGATCTCTTATCGCTTACAAAATAATCCTTATAGCTCTCCCAAGGGTGCCAGTCCGGCAGATATTGTCCTACATGATATGTATAATTAAGTGCACAGCCAGCCTCCTTTGTTAAGGTTTTTATCTTTTTGATTTCCTCCCTGTACAAAAATGTAGAGGACAGAAATAATACCAGATTATTTTGTTTTGCCAGAGCAATATTCTCCTCATATCCTTCGGCACTTAAGTTTAACTCCGTAAAAACATGCAGTTTATTTTTCAATGCCTGAGCAATTATGGTGCTGTGTGATAACGGCGGAGCACACACAAAGGCGCAATCGATACGCATTGCATCAATTGCGTGATTCAGGCCGGAATAGCATTCAATCCCGTATTCCTTTTCCAGTTCCCATTTTCTATCCGCATTATTATCAATTCCGATAACCTGTACATCATTATACTTTTTCAACAAGCGTATTCGTCGTTTTCCCATGGAACCCAGGCCAATAACTGCAACCCTCATGTTATTTTACCTCACAGTCATAGAAAACCTTTTTCAAGTTTATTCTATTGCCCAATATGAATTCTTTTATTTTTTCGGCTATCCTCAAAGATGTATTGCCATCCCCATAGGGATTTACAGTATTCCTTGCCTTCTTTCCAAACTCTTCCGACATAGCCAGGGTCATTGCCATATTTATTTCTTCAGTAACAGGCCTGCAGTTAATGATACTATCTGCCTGCAATCTGCCCTTCTGCCTGTCTCCGATGTTTATGGCCGGTATCCCGAGACTCGGTGCCTCAATAATACCGCTGGAGGAATTGCCTATTACCAGATCACTATATTTGACTGCGCTTAGATAACCAATCATTCCCAAAGATTCAAACGCTACAGCGTTATCATTGGTTTTTATGTATTCGTCAATCATCTTATTGATTATACGACCATAAGCGTCGGCATTTGCTTTGCTTAATACAAACTTCATTTCCTTGCGGCTGCCGCAAACATTCAATAAATTGCGGAACTGTTCGGCAGAGCTATCCCCCTCCAGTGTAACAGGGTGGAATGTAACTACAGCATAAGGCCTATTCGGGTCAAATCCAATTAAGCGTTCAAGCTCATCCTTGCTTAACAATTTTTCCTTTGACAAATTTTCAATACCTGTCGCCCCAACGCAGAATACTCTGTCAGGCTGCTCCCCAAGCTGGATAACGCGCCTTCTATATTCTTCGGTACTGGTAAAATGAAGGTAGCTTAGTTTTGTAATTGCATGGCGGATGCTTTCATCTACCGCACCCTCTGTTTTTTCACCCCCATACATATGGGCAATAGGTATTCTCTGGTTCATAGCTGCACAGCACACAGCCAGGGTCTCATAGCGATCCCCCAGCACCAGCAGCATATCGGGCATCAGCCGGGTCAGGTAATCGGCAAAGCTTATCATTGCCAACCCCATAGTTTTTGATATTCCCGCAGGAGTATCGGCGCTTAGCAGGATCTCTATCTTCTCATCTATCTGTATCCCGTCATCTTCTATTTCTTTATAGGTCAGGCCGAACTCCGGCGACATATGCATCCCTGTTGCTACAACACGAACGTCAAAGTCCTTCTTAAGTCTTACAATAACAGGCTTAAGAAGTCCATATTCCGCACGGGTCGCGGTCAGTACACAGATTTTTTTCTTTTCATTATTCGTCATACACTATCAACTCATCCTCATCAAAATCTTTGACAGCCTTCTGCCCTATAACTTCAAACCAGCGCATAGGACTGATGCCTGTGCCCGGACGCTTTATTGCAAGGTTATCTTCCGTAAATATTTCTCCCTTTCTAATTCTCCGGCCTGCAATAATACTTTTTCTTGCAGCAGCAATATTTTTCAGTTCAGATGCTGCAGGTTTCTTTTCGCCATTGCCCATGGCAAGCTCAATATTTCTTATGGCCTGAATCATATGTGCAAGCTCGTTTGGCTCCAGACTTGCCTTATGGTCGGGTCCTTCCATATACTTATCCAGTGTAAAATGTTTTTCTATTATTGAAGCGCCCAATGCTGCCGCTGCTATTGAAATTTCAATGCCGGCAGTGTGGTCGGAGTACCCTATCGGCAAATGAAACTTATCTCTCATTGTCAGCATCGCATTAAGATTTACATCGGCATAAGGAGCCGGATACTCGCTCGTACAATGCAGCAGGGATATGTCCCCGCTGCCATTCGTATTCAAAACATCTATCGCAGCCTCCACTTCATGCATGGTGCACATACCCGTGGATAAAATGACCGGTTGATGTAAATTTGCAATTCTGATCAGATATGGAAGATCGGTGATTTCCCCTGACGGTATTTTCCATAAATCCATACCAAGTCTATTAAGAAAATCTATGCTGTCAAAATCAAATGCCGTAGAAAGAAATCCAATTTGTTTGTAATTGCAATAATTCTTCAATTCTATAAACTCATTATGGGAGAGTTCCAATTCTCTAAGCATGGATAACTGGTCCCCGTCCGGGCCGGTTCCGGATTTTTGATAGTCCGCTTTGCGGGCGAATCTGGAAACAATGTTCCCTGCTACAAAAGTCTGGAATTTTATATAATCCGCTCCGGCTTCCTTCGCTTTTTCTACAAGTTCTTTCGCTAACTCCAGCTTACCATTATGATTTACGCCTGCTTCTGCTATAATAAGAACACTCATAGCTTTTTAACCTCCCTGCATGGATTCCCATATGCAAGTGTATTGCCTTCAATATCTTTCAAAACTATGCTTCCCATACCTATTACTGAATCCGGCCCTATTTTGACCTGCTGCTTAATAACACTACCTGCACCTATATATGTATCGCTTCCGATATGCACCCCTCCGCATATTACGGCTCCGGGCGATATATTGACAAACTCTTCAATAACGCAGTCATGTTCTATGATACTGGAGGTATTTACTATTGCCCCTTTTCCAATAACAGATCCCCCATTCACAACCGCATTTTTCCCTATGAATACTCCAGCTTCTATATTGGCATATTTACTGACATTGGCTGAAGAATCAATAATACTTGGTATAATGAATCCTATCTGCTCAATTTTCATAAATAATTTTTTTCGGGCTGAGGGATTCCCAATATTTCCAAGGGTTACAAACGCATGAGTATACCCTTGCTGCAACAGCCCTGCCAGATCATCATCGCAACCAAAAACAGGAACCCCAAGTACATCCGTTCCCATAACTTCCTTTTTATCAACTATACCTATCTCAGAAAAATTACTGCTTGACAAAAGACTGTCCAATACTGATTTGCAATGTCCTCCTCCCCCAAGCAAAACCAATTTTCTAGTCATCTCCACACAACCTTTTCCGCATTTCTTCCATCTCATCCGGCTGTCCCATATCCATCCATGAATTTTCACTGATTGGATATACCCCAACCTTCTTGCCTGAACTTCTATGTTTTTCAATTATGTCCGGAAAATCTGACGGCATACCGCCTTCCATTTCTTCAATTACGCCCGGTTCTACAACATAGCAGCCGGTGTTGGCAAAGAAAGATAATTCCGGCTTTTCCTTCATACCGGAAATTTCACCGTTTTCATGTATTTCAATTACTCCATAGGGTATTCTTATATTCTTCAGTGACGCTATCATCGTTATAAAATTATTTTCTTTTTTATGGAACTGATATACCTTACCATAGTCCTCCCTTATAAGAATATCACAGTTCGAAAGTATAAAAGCAGATTTTATTTGATTTTTCAAAAGGCTTAATCCGCCGCCTGTCCCTAAGGGTACGTCTTCGTCAATATATGTAATGCGGTAATCTCTTTTAGTCTCATTGAAGTAAGCTTTTATCATATTCTTCTTATGATTGACAATTAAATAAAAATCGTTGCAGCCGTAATGATGAAAGCTGTTTATGATATGTTCGGCTATAGGCAATTCCCCTATAGGTATAAGCGGTTTAGGGAGTATCTTTGTATAGGGATAAAGCCTTGTGCCGAAACCTCCTGCCATAATAACAACAGGGATATTCAGGTTTGTTTTTGATTCAATGTCCTCTTTGTTCAGCATCGTAACAGAAATAATTCTTTTATTCTTATCTACTATGGGCAGAGCCTCAATTGTATTTTTCTTCATGTACTCTTTTGCTTTATGTTTATCTTTTTCATATAAAAACTTAGGCTTATAGTTCGCAATATCTTTAACCTTCGCATCGAGACTGCCCTTTGCCAGTATCCATCTCCTTATATCCCCGTCAGTTATTGCCGCTGCCAGTTTGCCTTCACTTTCAACAAACAATACTTTTTTTGATGTTCTATCAAGAACTTCCATTGCCTGAATCATTGTACTGTTCTCTTCTATCAATATGTCCCTGACATCCATAATAACCCCCCCAACACCTATCTTCTCTGACTGTATATACTCTTATCCTGTCATTTTTCTTTCCATATCGGATTCTTAAGAACCCATTCACCATACGGGTTCTTCTCAAAGATGTCTTTATTGTAAAAAGAATCTATTATATTCCAAAATTCGGCCTCTGTGTAACCCAAAAACTGAATAAAGTCCTGCACACACTTTATATCAAGCTTATGGTCGCGCTCCCTGACAAGTCCGATAGCTTCTTCCCTTGAAATAAAGCCATATCTTACATAACGTGCCGCATAGTCTGTAGCAGAGGCATGCCCGAATTTGGGATATTTCATCCAGGAATGTACTAAATATGCCCTGCTGTCTATTTGATCAAAATTCTCGATGTGATGTGTTCTATCCCATTCATGACTTAGATCATGAAAGCCCCTTGACAATGCAAATTTGTAATTTGCGTAACTGTTCCAAGGAACAAAATATGAAACATACATAGGATCCAGTCTGTCCATTTCTTCCTCTGAAGGTGCTTTGGTGAATTCAATAGACTGCTCCGTTATACCTTCAATCCCAAGCAGCTCTGAAATCGGGATATCGGATGCCACTCCATTGCTGAGCTGATTTTTCGCAGAGTATGTTTCTACATAATCGGTGCCGCCATATTCATAACTTACATTTTCGCCGTATACCAGGAGGGGAGTATTGAATTTGATAGCCATATTCAGTGGGAATGTATATATAAGCCTGTCTAAAAACCATGTTGGTTTTCCATATTTCTCAAAGGTGTACCTCATCAGTTTTTTTTGGGTTCTTATATCCGGTTTCAGAGTGATAATATGACAGCCAAATTCCTCCGAAATGTTTTTCAGGTTGTGCCTGCCAGCTTCAGTCATTTCAAAATTATCCTCAACTGAGAAGAGTATAGGATTCATTTTCATAACTTCTTTCATAAAGTATACCTGATAATGACTATCCTTGCCACCGCTGACTGCTATAGCACAGTCACAGGATGTTCCGTTCATTCCCCTATACTTGTCACAAAGCTTCTTCAATTCTTTATACCGCTCGTCCCAGTTGATTTCTTTCCTTTTTTCATAAGACCGGCAAGCAGAGCATATGCCATTCTCGTCCAGCTTGATTCCCGGCCTGGTATCCGGCATGACGCACATTTTACAATATTTCATTTTATCCTCTCCGCTTCAAATCATAGATTGTAAATCCCAACCTTATACCTCTCTAAATTGTTTCTAAAAAATTCTATTGTCTCAGCCAAGCCTTGCTCAAGAGTAAATCTTGGCCTCCAATCGGTCAATCGTTTAATCTTTTCATTGGAACCAAGAAGTCTTTCTACCTCACTTTTTTCCGGCCTTAGCCTCTTCTCATCACATACTACCCTCGCATTAGGGTTAATCTGCCTTATAAGTTCATCTGCAAGCTGTCCTATGGAGATTTCCTGTTGGGATGCGATATTTATCTCTTCCCCAAGGGTTTTATCCGATTTTGCAATATCCATAAATCCCTTTACAGTGTCCTTGACATAATTGAAATCTCTTGTTGGTGTAAGAGATCCCAGCTGTATTTCTTTCCTGCCCGAAAGAAGCTGTGTAATAATTGTCGGAATAACCGCCCTTGCCGATTGGCGGGGTCCGTACGTATTAAAAGGTCTTACTATTGTTATCGGCATTCCATAGCTTTTATTGAAGGACTCTGCCAATCTGTCGGCCCCTATTTTAGTAGCAGAGTACGGTGATTGCCCCTGATAGGGGTGATTTTCATCGATAGGGACATATTGGGCTGTACCATATACTTCAGATGTTGAAGTAACAAGTATTCTCGAGGCTTCTGAATCCCTGGCAGCCTGCAATACATTAAGAGTACCTTTAATGTTTGTATCCACGTATGAATCCGGTGAATTATAGCTGAAAGGTATGGCTATAAGTGCAGCCAGATGGTATATCTCATCCGCCCCCTCCGCTGCTTCTCTCACACCGTTTGGATCCCTGATGTCCCCCGCAAAAACTTCTATTTCTTTTAATATTTCTTTAGGCAGTGTATCAAGCCACCCCCATGAATTGAATGAGTTGTAATATACAAATGCTCTGACTGTTTTTTTACCTTCCCTGACAATCTCTTCCGCAAGATGGCTCCCAATAAAACCATCTGCTCCTGTTATAAGCACCCTGCTCAATAGTATTCCTCCCCCGCTTCAGTATTTTACAGCACGATCTAACCTCCAAAGAATTAACCTTACCGGATTTACGAATAGTAATTAATCCAAAATATATTTCATGAACTATATGGTATTTTCTACATTATATATTTCGTCTATTTTTTCAGATAACTATACCTGTTTTGATTAATCTCTGCGCATATTATTTTCATCATATTCGAGCTTTCAAGTCATGAAACACAAAAAAGCCCTTTCGGACTTTTGATTTCAATGGTGGGGAAAGGTGGATTCGAACCACCGAAGTCTGAGACAACAGATTTACAGTCTGCCCCCTTTGGCCGCTTGGGTATTTCCCCATTATGGAGCTGGTGATGGGACTCGAACCCGCAACCTGCTGATTACAAATCAGCTGCTCTGCCAATTGAGCTACACCAGCACTTCTATCTCTCCAACCTCCAACTTCTAACCTAAAGCAGTTTGGAAAAAGTCGCTCCGCAATTGCTTCGCTTCATACTAATGAATGTCGGTCTTTTTCCGCTTCGCGGGCCAAATGCCTCCGCAATTGCTACGGCATAAATCAAGGAATGTCGGTCTTTTTCCGCTTCGCGGAAAAAGCTGGTGACCCGTGGGGGAATCGAACCCCCGTTACCGCCGTGAAAGGGCGATGTCTTGACCGCTTGACCAACGGGCCATAAAAACTTATGGTCGGGGTGACAGGACTTGAACCTGCGGCCCCATGGTCCCAAACCACGTACGCTACCATCTGCGCTACACCCCGACACAGCTTCTCTATTATATAAAAAATAAGGGTATCAATCAATTATCAAATTTGGCTGAAAACTACAAAAAACAGAGAATACATCGCTTATTTTTTAATATGCTGTGTTTTAATACCGATTATTCATAATTATAATGCCCTTATGCTAAAAAATCAACAGTGAAATCGTTTCCATATATGCAGTATAGCCGGTATGGAGTAAAATAAGTAAAGTTATGCAATGCACTTACTGCCAAAAGAACAAAGGCGGCTTTGTCGCATTTGCCGCACATGCGCCTTTTCCGAATGCAATGAGGAAATAATGGCGCGGGCACTCAAATCAAAGGTTTTTATATTATAGGATAGTTATACTTTCCTATAATATAAGAATAATTGTGCATACCTGCCAATATATTTATATTAATGCCTGCCATGAGCATAAAAAAAGTACTTGGAGGTCATATATTGATTGAAAACAGCAGCATTAATGAAGGCATATGTGTATATTACAAGGATAACCGGGCACATTTGAAAATTTCCGAATTTTTGAAATCACTTAATTTCAATAAATGCATAGTACTTTGTATAGGTACAGACAGGTTTATCGGCGACTGTCTGGGACCACTTACCGGTACCCTGTTAAGCAAGCTTGGTCTGACAATCCCTGTCATAGGTACACTGGAAAATCCTATCCATGCTATAAATCTCAGGAAAACGCTGTCACAAATCAAAACATCCTATGGGGACCATAGGGTTATTGCCATAGATGCCTGCCTGGGAACAAACCGGGGCGTAGGCTACATACAGGTTAAGGAAGGAAGCATTCAGCCCGGCAGAGGTGTCGGAAAGAAGCTCTCCTATGTGGGAGACTGCTCTATCATGGGAATAGTCGACAAAACTGCGGAATCTGACGACTATGAATATGAAAACTACCTTAGAATGAGTAATGTAAGGCTGGGAACAGTATTGAAAATGGCGGAAACAATTGTAAAAGGGGTATATGCTGCCTATGGCAGCATATACTAGATACGAGACACGAGATACGAAACTATTTATTTATTATTGCAAACATCAGTTCTCCCGAAGCTGCAAGCTCGTCTGCCACATAGGCCTCGGCCTTTGCTTTTCCTATTCCTCTTTTGAAATAGAGCATCTCTATTTCCATCCTTAGGGTATCACCGGGGATAACCTGACGCCTGAATCTCAACCCATCAATTCCGGTAAACACTGCCAGTTTGCCCTTGTGTTCCTCCATCCCCAATATGGCTGCGGCACCTACCTGTGCCATAGCTTCTACAATAAGCACTCCGGGCATAACCGGATTCCCCGGAAAGTGACCTTGAAAAAAGGGCTCATTAACAGAAACATTTTTTATTCCTACTGCCCTTTTGCCGTATTCTATTTCAGTTATTTTATCTACCAGCAGAAAAGGATATCTGTGGGGTATTATTTTTTGTATTTCAATGCTATTTAACATTGTTTTCCTCGCTCTCTTTCTTTATGTTCTTTGAAAGCTGCCGGTAAAGTATATCGCCTAACCCGGTTCCATTGCCCTTTGATACTTCTTCGGCATACTTGTCAAGCAGCATATCCTCATACATGTCTTCTGCAAACCCGCCCCTGAACAAATCACTTTTCTGCACTGTATTCCGCATTTGTTTAAACATCATGCTTACAAACAGCGACTCCAAGTCCCTGCAAGTCTGTTTTAGCTTTTCTTCGTCCTTTTCCTCAATGGCCTTCTCCAAAGCTCTCTCAAATTCTCCCTGCCTGGCCTCCTGAAATTTTCCTTTTATATTAGTATAATCAACTGCATTCAAATTATTAATCGGATTAACCATGTTTCCACCTCATTCTCACCTGCTGCATTGCCTATCTTCTCAGGTTATTTGCCAGTCCTAGCATTTCATCGGCTGTCTGTATGGATTTTGAGTTCATTTCATAAGCTCTCTGAGCTTGTATAAGCTTTACCATTTCTTCAACTATCTGAACGTTGGAATACTCCAGATAACCCTGAAGTATATTTCCGCCTGTACCGTCGTTCTGAGTATCAAAAGCCTCCCCGCTGGCTCCTGTAGTTATATACAGGTTCTTGCCAATACTCTCAAGCCCCGCAGGATTAACAAAAGTTATTATTGAAAGGCTCCCCAGCTCTTCGATTGTACCGTCCTCTCTCTTAACCGAAATAAATCCTCTTTGATCTATGGTTACATCCTTAACCTCCGAGCCTAATTCAATATTGCCGTTTTCGCCCTGAACATAATATCCTTCTGAGGTTACAAGGTTGTAGTTTTCTCCATCTACCGATATCTTAAAGCTTCCGTCCTTTGTATAATATTCCTGGCCTTCCGGCCCAAGGATTTTGAAAAAACCCCGGCCGTCAATTGCAATGTCATACGGGTTATTGGTTGCATCAAGGCTTCCTGTAGTAAAGAATTTAACCGAGGCAGCCGCCATAACCCCATGACCGACCTGCAGATTGATCGGTTTGCCCTGACCATCCTTTACAATTCCTCTTTCCATTGTTTCATAGAGCAGATCCTTGAACTCCACTCTTGACTTTTTGTAAGAAACTGAATTTACATTTGCCATATTATTGGATATGGTATCAACATTGAGCTGTTGAGCCTGCATCCCTGTACTTGCTGTCCAAAGAGCCCTCATCATGATAAATTACCTCCCTATACTCTCCCTATCTCATTTACAGCTTTGCCTATAAGATCATCATGGATCTTTATCATCTTCTGATTGGCCTCATAGGTACGCAGCATTGTTATCATTCCGACCATTTCCTTTACCGAATTCACATTGGAACTTTCAAGAAAACCCTGCTGTACTATCCCTGCAGTTGTTACCGGCTCTGCTTCAATTCCTTCTTCAATTCTGAAAAGTCCGTTCCCTTCTTTCCGGAGCACATTGTAGTCATCGAAGTCTACAAGCTTAAGCTTGCCTACCGAATGTGTGTCAGAATACACTTCACCTTTCTCATTCACTGTCATAGGGCCTTCCAATATAATATATCCATCCTCACCAAGGACCTTATGGCCTTCCTTTGTAACCAG
Organism: Bacillota bacterium; assembly: GCA_029553855.1. Lineage (GTDB taxonomy): Bacteria > Bacillota > Clostridia > Lutisporales > Lutisporaceae > BRH-c25. The sequence continues at coordinate 42,023 of JAKPKE010000105.1, forward strand.
ACAGCCCGATCCGTCCTTTTCAAAATCGCCGCTTCTCATATATCTTTCACCTTCCGGGGTCTCAATACAAAAGAAACCACTGCCTCTTAACGCCAGATCGAAACTACCTCCGGTAGGATACAGCTGCCCCTGCTCAAAATTAACCTTTACCTCACTGCTGTGTATCCCGTAGCTTAGATGTCCCAATACATTTAAAGGCCTTGAAACCTTCAGCCTGTCCACTGCGGTACCTCCCGCAAACACCTGTCCCGTTTCGTCTACAGTCACATCGGCTCCGCCGGTGTTTATATATCCCTTCTGCCCTAATATGTAATTCCCCTGCGGTGTCACAAGGAAGCCTTCCTCATTGACTTTAAATCCTATTGTCCTGCTCTTGCTTATGCCCAAAGGGGTTTCCACATTGAAGAAACCGGATGCAGTACCGGCAGTGAATAATTCTCCTTCCTTAATACCGCTTACACCGGATTCTGAGGCCCCTCCGCCATGTAAGTCCTTATCGAACCCACCTTTTATTTTTGATATGAGAATCTCAGGAAAGTTCCCTGTTAACATAAGGTCCTTTTTATATCCTGCGGTATTCGCATTTGCCATGTTGTTGGCTATTATATCTATTCTTTTTGTTTCAGCAACCGCTGAGGATGCAGATATATAAAGCCCTCTGATCACACTATCACCTACAAATATCTTGAATTTGCATTACATGTTTATTATCGGCGACAGAAAGCAGATACTTTAGAAGGCAAATAAAAAAACAGCCTTTCGGCTGTTTTAGTAGTTTATTGTGATTACCTTTCTGTTCGCATTTATGTCTGAATCCTCCAGTATATCTATATGCTCCAAAGCCTTTCCTGTTCCGATGGCAACACAGGATATTGCGTCCTGGGCAACATACACGGGTATACCGCTCCTCTTGCTTATCAGCTTATCCAGGCCGTTTAGCAGCGAACCTCCGCCTGCCATAACTATACCCCTGTCGCTGATATCTGCGGAGAGCTCCGGGGGAGTCCTCTCCAGCACCGAGTGAACCGCATCTGCAATAGCGGAAACCGGCTCAGAAAGCGCTTCAAGCATCTCATCGGAAGTTACTTCTATGGTTTTGGGAAGTCCGGAAATAAGATTCCTCCCTCTGACCTCGACCTTAAGCTGCTCTTCCCTGGGAAATGCTGTCCCAGCATTTATTTTCAATGTTTCAGCTGTTCTTTCACCAATCATAATATTATGTTTTTTCCTCATATAGCGCACTATTGCTTCATCAAACTTGTCCCCTGCAACCTTAATCGAGTTTGCTACAACGATTCCCCCAAGGGATATTACTGCTATATCCGTTGTGCCCCCTCCGATATCCAATACCATATTGCCGCTGGCCTTAGATATGTCCAGCCCTGCCCCGATGGCAGACGCTATAGGCTCTTCAATAAGTCTGGTTGTCCTGGCCCCCGCATTATTGGCAGCATCAATAACGGCCCTCTTTTCAACCTCCGTCACGCCGCTGGGGACACAAACAACCATCCTTGGTTTTATTATTCTTCTTCGGCCAATTGCCTTATCAATAAAATATCTAAGCATTTTCTCGGTCATGTTATAATCCGAAATAACCCCTTCTTTAAGAGGTCTTATTGCTACAATATTACCGGGCGTCCTGCCAAGCATAAGCCGTGCCTCTTCACCTACGGCCAATATTTTGCCCGTATTTCTATCCAGGGCAACAACCGAGGGCTCTCTCAGAACAATACCCTTTCCCTTCATAAAGACTAAAACACTAGCCGTTCCCAAATCGATGCCTATGTCCTGTCCTCCCCACATCTTAATACCTCCATAATTTTGCTCGCAGTATTCTATCGTATAATAATTCTATAAAAAAAACGAAATTCCTCCATTTTTCCGCTATATACAATAAAAAGGCTGATGTGCAACTTTTTTCGTCAGGAAACCCTATGTCTCCCGAAAGTGTTAACTGCAAATCCCCATTTCATGGGAAAATTTATTATTTCATATAATAAAAAGGAATGCTTGTCTACTATAATTATAAATTAAATGCCGCCAAATAACAAGCTCCGGCAAATATAACGAGGCGTTAAGCGGGTTCCGATTTATGCACCAGGCGGCGGGCATATTTCCTCCGCCTCGTTGTAACGCTTGCCGCAATCACCATATCATTAGCTGCCGGAGCCTGGACTTTTATCACTACAGACTTATGGACTGGTATTTCATCTTGGTTGCCCTTCCGCCTCTTATATGTCTTTCAGCTTTGTTCTGGTCCATTATCTCTTTTACCTGAAGCGCTACGCTCGGATTTATTCTCGGAAGTCTCTCCGTGACATCTTTATGTACCGTGCTTTTACTTACCCCAAATATTTTGGCTGCATCCCTGACCGTTGTCTTGCTGCTTATTATATATTTCGCAATTTCCAATGCTCTTTCTTCGATATAATCCTTCAATTACTACTACCCCCTTATTGGTGTGTTTTTACATTAATATGCTGTTTTTTTGCCAATTAGAACTACTCGCATCTGTTCATTGACTATGCTTTTTAACATAACGGATTCTTGGATAGTTCTAATACTAAAATGCATTACCCCTGTTCGGCGCCCCGAAACGCTATTGCTTCAGGGACTGCCTGGGCAAGTACTTTTTAGGATTGATACTTTTGCCGGCCTTAATCACTTCGAAGTGCAGGTGAGGATCATCAGCTATTTCATACAGCGCTGTTTTTCCTACACCGCTGATTACATCACCTTTTTTGACTTCCTGATTTATTGTAACCAGATCCAGGGTTGAAAGATTGCTGTATCTGGTGCGAATATCTTCCCCGTGGTTTATAATAATGGTCAACCCAAGCTGGGGGTCATTCCTGAGTTCCTCTACCACTCCGTTCATTGCAGCTCTCACGGGACTTCCCTCTTCAGCCTTTATATCAATTCCTGCATGTGTACTCCAATGATCCAGTGTTTTTGAATAGACAAGTGCATCTTCCGAAAACTCGGTGTATATTGTCCCGAAAACCGGAACTACCATTGTCTCCAATTTTGGTTCTTCCATTTTTATTGCAGAAATAGGTTTATTTCCGCTGCCTGTATTGCTTTCTTCCGGTTCAGTTGTTTTTTTGGTGCTTTGTTCATCATCAGTTATCTTCACTGAACCGCTATTTGATACTTCTGTTGCGTCCTGCGCATCCCCTGTGGCCCGTTCAGTGTCTCCATTTACTGTTTCTTCAATTATTTGTGCAGTTGAATTCGGCTCGGAGCCCTCAATGTAATCTTCAAAATTTTCTTCCAATTCCTTCCGCACGCGCTTATCCGAAAGATAGTTTTTATACTGGAGTATCCCACCTGCAGTTAGCAATGCAACCATTAGAAAAACAACGAAATATATATACCTATTCTTAAATTCTCTGCTGAATTTCATAATTTACACCTCCGCTTGTATTATTTCCAATAGTTTTAAAAATAATACAGGCGAAAGACAAATTTTTGCAGTAAAAATATGAATTTAGTTACGAGTCACTGGATTTGGGGTATGCCTTTAGGGTCAGCCACACATTTCAAATTCTGCGAAGCCCAGCTGAATCTCGAGACTAGTGACTAGTGACTAGGGACTATCTTTATACCCGACTAAATCAGTTATATTCACTATGTCAACTCCCTGATAATAATGCATTACTATATCCCTGTATCCTATTCCCTTTTTCGCCATACCGTCGGCTCCATACTGGCTCATTCCAATGCCATGCCCGTTTCCAACTACTGTAAACAGGATCGTGCTTGTTCCGACAGCGAAAGTAAAGTTTGAGGAATTCAGACTTAGGGCATTTCTGATATCCGTGCCTTTAAAGATCCTGTCTCCGACCCTAAGCTTTGTTATTCTTCCCCCTTCGCTTCTTTCCAATACTTTTATTTCGTTTTTTATATTTTTCTTGTTGATTTTTACTTCGGGGTCAAGTTTTTTGATGCACTTTATGAAATTGTCGATGCTTACCTCCTGCTGTGCCACATATTTTGGAGAATGTTCCTCATATTGACTTACAACGCTCCTCAGGTACGGTACTCTGCCTGACCAGACCTCCTCGGAATTCTCGGTTTTCCCCCCGCTTGTAGAATGAAACACTGCATCAATAAGCTTGTTATCATATACTATTACCTCTCCCGCCGTCCCGTATACGGCTTTCTTAAGCTTATCCAGATTCTTTCCGACAGAAGCAGGATTTTTATAAGCCTGACAGTGAGTGGAATCCGTACATATCTCCGCCCCCGGGTGCTTGCTGCAGCCGCTCCCTCCGAACTGCCTCATACGGAGCATTGTATATGTTCTGGCAGCCAAGGCCTGCGCTTTAAGCGCTTCCGGATGAAAGTCCGCGGGCATCTCCCCCGCTACGACGCCCAATATATATTCCTCCAGATCCATTGTTACCACCTTATCAGAATCACACATGTATACTTCTATTGATAGACCGGTATCAGGCCACAAATCCCTTTCCGGTTCCTTTTCCTTCTCCTTAAGCAGAACCAAGGGAATGGCAAATAACAGTATCATTAGTATCGCAAGCGCTGCGGCCATTTTCTTCAATAGATGTTCCCCCTTTCGAAATTCGCAATAGGAGAATGATGCGACACAGTTTGTGAATAACTCCGGCTGTAGGGGAAGTATGTTCTCCTCACCTTCCAAAGCCAGCAAAATCATTGGCGAGGGTCCCATCTCTGCAAGCCCGTCTGATGATTTTGCCCGTAAGCCTTTCCGTTCCGGGGTCCAATGGAAGGTTTCGTCAAAAATAGCTTCCCCACGCCGGTATTTGCTCTCCATATAGGTGCCCTGATATACTATGTAATCCCCCGTGGATGTAAACACATATGAGCAAAGCCTTTGTATATCAGCGAGCACTTGCAGGCTTTGGGCAACGGAATCCAGTGAAGATGCGCAGAAAAATCCGTAGGATTTACACGAGGTAAATCCAGCACATACCGGATGTGGGCCCGCATAAATTCTTATGCTACACCCACCAACAGATGTAGGCTTTTGTTTGCA
>JAKPKE010000303.1 GCA_029553855.1 Bacillota bacterium
TTTGAGAATTGAGGAGCCCTTCTTGCTTTTTTGAGCCCGTACTTCTTTCTTTCCTTCATTCTTGGATCCCTTGTAAGGAACCCTGCTTTCTTAAGCATAGGCCTCAGATCTTTGTCTGCTTCCAACAATGCCCTGGAAATACCATGCCTTATGGCGCCTGCCTGGCCCGTAAAACCGCCGCCAACAACATTTGCCAGCACATTAAACTTCGCAAGCGTTTCTGTAAGCACCAGAGGCTGCCTGACAATAAGCTTCAATGTCTCTAATCCAAAATAGTCATCTATCTCTCTATTATTAATAACAATTCTGCCTTCTCCAGGAATAAGCCTAACCCTTGCAACGGATTTCTTTCTTCTTCCCGTCCCAAAATACTGAACCTTCTTAGCCACAGTCATTTCCTCCTTTCAAACCTATATGTCAAGCTCAAGAGTTTCAGGCATCTGAGCAGAATTGTCATGTTCAGCGCCCTTATATACTCTTAACTTTTTAAGCATTTTTCTGCCCAATGTGTTTTTAGGAAGCATGCCCTTAATTGCTTCATATACGGCCTTATCAGATTGTTCAGCCATGAACTTTCTATATGGGGTCTCTTTCATACTGCCGGGGCGGGTTGTTACTGTCCTGTGCATTTTCTGGTCAAGTTTCTTGCCTGTGAGTACAACCTTATCGCAATTAATAATTATTACATAATCGCCTGTATCTATATGAGGCGTATATATTGGCTTGTTCTTGCCGGTCAGAATTTTTGCAGCCTCGCTTGCAAGCCTTCCGAGAACCTTATCGGTTCCGTCAACTACATACCATTTCCTCTGTATCTCGTCGGCCTTTGGTATATAAGACTTCATTCTATTCACTCCTTGCCTGGTATTAACGATAAAATACTCCTTGCTGTACCCTCCTAAAACACCATCTATGGCAAGCATCTGTGTCCCACATCCACAAATGCAAGCCATTTCCCCGGCCCAAAGGAGCATACTGTATATAATTTAACGTGACTTGTGCTGTCTATCTTGTTCATATTAACGTGACGCAAATGATTCGGGGCTATGAATCACATTTTGCAACACATAATATTGTAATACATTGAACCACGTGTGTCAAGGAAAATCATAGTACACCTCTTCCAGGTACAAACCGCATGCCGGAGCAGTAATTCCTGCCCTTTCCCTATCCTTAGACAGTATTATGTCTTTAATATCCTCAGGACAGATTTTGTCTATTCCTGTATAAAGAAGTGTGCCCGTAATAATACGAACCATATTATATAAGAATCCATTTGCCTTATAGCTAATGCAAATCAAATTTTTTTCATTTTCTACGGAAATATCATATATTGTTCTTACCGCATCGGTAATCTTGCTGCCGGCAGCCATAAATCCCGAGAAATCATGGGTCCCTATAAATGCTTCTGCAGCTTTTTTAATCTTTTCTATATCTAATCTTTCACAATAGTTTATATGATATGCATAATTCCTAAGAAGTGCCGTTGGGAATCTGCTATTTAAAACTAAGTAACTATATTTTTTCCCAACCGCACAGAACCTTGCATGGAAATCAGGGGATACTTCCGTTGAATCTTTTATTACTATGTCTCTTGGGAGCAAATTGTTCAGGGCATATGAAAATTTATCCCCCGGTATGGTACTGTCTGTCATGAAATTTGCCACCTGTCCTCTGGCATGAACACCCGCATCGGTTCTGCCTGAGCCGTGTATTCTGACTGCCTCCCCGGTTAATTTCTCCAATGATTTTTCTATCTCTGCCTGTATTGAAGGTCCGTTTTTCTGAGTCTGCCAGCCGCAATAATTGGTCCCATCGTATTCTATTATCAGCTTTATATTTCGCATACCCATTCCCCCGCAACCTCGCAACCTAAGGCTATCTGTTCCATATTACCAAAAAGCAGAATGCTGCCGTAATGAACATTGCGCTGTAATCCCTGAATCTTAGCTTGAGCTGTTTCATTCTGGTCCTTTTCTCGCCGCCCCTGTAGCATCTTGCTTCCATTGCCAGCGCCAGTTCATCGGCCCTTCTGAAAGCGCTGATGAACAAAGGAACCAAAAGCGGCACCATTGCCTTAGCCCGGTTTATCAGATTTCCTGTTTCAAAATCCGCACCCCTTGCCATTTGTGCTTTCATTATCTTATCCGTTTCCTCAAGGAGGGTGGGAATAAATCTTAAAGCTATAGTCATCATCATAGCTAATTCATGGGCCGGCACTCCTATTTTCCTGAGGGGATTCAGAAGCTTTTCTATACCATCCGTCAAAGATATCGGGGATGTTGTCAGGGTTAAAAGGGAAGCACCGGTTATAAGAAATATTAGCCTCAGCCCCATAAACCCCGCTTGGTATAATCCTTCCCTGGTTATGGTAAATCCCCATATTCTATACAGCACCTGGCCCTGCGTCATAAAAACGTTCAGTATTACCGTCAGGACAATAATGATAATCAATGGCTTCAGGCCTTTAATTATCAGCTTCAGGGATATCTTTGAAAGCGCAATCACTATGCCCATAAACGCAATAACATAAAGGTATGAAAAATAGTTTCCCACTAAAAATAATAATGTAATAAATACAAAGGTTATAACTATTTTAATTCTGGGATCCATATTATGTATCGGGGTATCCCCCGGAATATACTGTCCTATAGTAATATCTTTAATCATATTTATTTCCTCTTAAACAATTTTAGCAGCTCGTTTTTTGCTTCATCTATATTTATACAGTCAGATACTTCAAATCCTTTTTCCCTTAGTTCCCTTACAAGGTAAGTAACCTGAGGCACACCCAGTCCCATCTTCTCAAGGGTTTCTACATCTCTGAAAACCTCTCTTGGGGCGTCAAAGAAAGCAATTCTCCCTTTATTCATTACTAATACCTTGTCCACCAGGTTAGCTATATCTTCCATACTGTGTGAAACCAGCACCACCGTTATTTTCTGCTTTTCATGGAGTGCTTTGATTCCATTAAGGATTTCATCCCTTCCTCTGGGGTCCAGCCCCGAAGCAGGTTCATCCAATATCAGCACTTTAGGCTCCATTGCCACAACCCCGGCAATAGCCACCCTCCTTTTTTGACCGCCGCTAAGTTCAAAGGGTGATACGCTGCTTATGCCGTCAAAATCCAGTCCTACAAGTTCAATTGCTTTACGTACCCTTTCATCAACTTCTTTTTCATCCAACTTAAGGTTCCGGGGACCGAAAGCAACATCCTTATATACTGTTTCCTCGAAAAGCTGATATTCAGGATATTGAAAAACCAAACCTACTTTTTGCCTGATTTTCTTCATTTGCACTTCTTTACTATTCAGTTCTTCTCCGTCAATAAACACCTTTCCGCTGCTGGGCTTCAAAAGTCCGTTTAAATGCTGTATAAGGGTTGATTTGCCTGAACCTGTATGGCCAATGAGACCAATAAACTCCCCATCCTGTATCTCAAAGCTTATATCCTTGATTGCTACACGTTCAAATACGGAATCCTCCGAATACACATGAGTCAGGTTTTCTACTTTAATCGGCATAGCTCCACCACCATTTCATCAACAGTAAGAATATCCGTAGGAAGATTTAAACCCTCCCTGTTCAGCCTATGACTCAATTCTGTAACCTGGGGAACATCAAGTCCCGCTCCCTTTACAATTTCTACTTCCTTGAATACATCCTTTGGTTTTCCTTCCATAATAATCTTGCTGTTCTTCATGACAAATACCCTGTCTGCCTTTATGGCTTCGTCCATGTAATGAGTAATAAGAACTATGGTTATACCTTCCTCTTTATTCAGCTTGATTATTGTATTCAATACTTCTTTTCGTCCTGACGGATCAAGGAGTGCAGTAGGTTCATCAAGGATAATGCATTCCGGTCTCATTGCAATTATTCCTGCTATAGCAACTCTTTGCTTCTGTCCGCCTGATAGAAGGTGAGGACTATGCTTTGCAAATTCGGTCATATCCACTGTTTTTATTGATTCATCCACTCTTTTCCGTATTTCCGAAGGCTCGATACCAAGGTTCTCAGGTCCAAAAGCGACATCTTCCTCAACTATGGTGGCTACTATCTGATTGTCGGGATTTTGAAATACCATACCCGCAGTTTGCCTGATACTCCATAAAAGCTTTTCATCCTTTGTGTCCATTTCCTTTACATATACAGTGCCCCCATTAGGCAGCAGCAGCGCATTAAAATGCTTCGCCAGTGTAGACTTGCCGGACCCGTTATGGCCAAGTATAGCGACAAACTCACCCTTTTTTATAGAGATATCTATATCGTCCAAGGCTACGTTAGTTCCACCGCCCTGTGTGCTGTACTTAAATTTTACGTTTTCTGCAGTAATCATATTTGCCATTCAAATTCCCTCTTTATAAAAACTTTCGGGATTCAGACCAACGATATACCTCGAACCTCTTGCCCCGTATCCCGAGCCTGGCGTTTTAACAAAACGCCAATAGTAAAATGGGACTAAGCAGAAACTTAATCCCTGATAATTCTTCACGATGTATGCCTTCTACACTAACTCCAATACAACTAATTCTGCTGCATCTCCGCGTCTGGGAGCTACTCTTGCAATTCTTGTACAGCCCCCGTTCCTTTCCTTGTATTTCGGTGCTATATCATCAAATAATTTTTTAACTACATCTTCTTTTGTTATATATTCTAAGGCCTGACGTTTTGCATGCAGGTCACCGCGTTTGCCGAGAGTAATCATTTTTTCGGCAATGCTCTGGGTTTCTTTCGCCCTGGTTTCAGTAGTCATTATCTTTCCATGCTCAAGAAAAGAAGTAACCAAACTCCTAAGCATGGCTTTCCTATGGTCTGCAGGACGTCCCAGTTTTCTATATCCAGCCATTGCGATACCTCCTTTTTTATAATGTTAATCTATATCTGCATCACTGCCGCAGCATCCGTGTGTATGAAGCCTAATCGTCATTTGTCCTCAGGCTTAAACCGAGGGCTTCAAGCTTCTGCTGCACTTCTTCAAGAGATTTCTTGCCCAGATTCCTTACCTTCATCATGTCTTCTTCTGTTCTCTGGGTAAGTTCTTCAACTGTATTAATACTGGCTCTTTTCAGGCAGTTAAAGGATCTGACGGAAAGATCCAATTCTTCGATAGTCATTTCAAGAACCTTTTCCTTCTTATCCTCTTCTTTTTCAACCATTATTTCAACACTGCCGACATGTTCAGTCAAGGTTATGAACAATTTTAAATGTTCGCTCAGTATCTTTGCACCAAAGCTTATTGATTCATCCGGCTTTATAGTACCATCTGTCCAAACTTCAAAAATCAGCTTGTCAAAATCAGTAACTTGTCCTACTCTGGTATTCTCCACCAGGTAATTGACCTTTTTTACCGGAGTAAATATTGAATCAATTGGGATTATCCCAATCGGTTGTCCCGGTTGCTTATTCTTTTCCGATGTCTGATAACCTCTTCCCATTTCTACAGTCATTTCCATATATAGTCTGTGACCTTCACCCAAAGTGGCTATATGAAGGTCCTTGTTAAGAACTTCTATATCAGCATCACAAATGATGTCGGAAGCCAGTATTTCCTTTTCACCCTGAACATCAATTTTAATAATCTTTGTATTATCCCCATACATTTTCAGTGAAAGGCTCTTAAGGTTCAGTATTATTTCGGTAACATCCTCCGACACACCGGGAATCGTTGAAAACTCATGGAGTACACCGTCAATTTTAATAGAAGTGACAGCAACACCGGGGAGTGAAGAAAGCAATATTCTTCTTAGAGAATTCCCAAGTGTGGTGCCATAACCCCTTTCCAAAGGCTCCACTGTAAATTTTCCATAAGTATAATCCTCGGACATCTCAATACACTCTATTTTGGGCTTTTCTATTTCAATCATCCGACATAACCCTCCTTTTATCTATAGCACGAAAAATGCATCTCACATTGCATTTTTTTCGCTAGGGAACATGGTTCCCCTAGACGGATGCAAGCATCCTGAGCACCCTCCTTCATCGGCAGGGGGCTTCTCCCCCTTGCATCCCCCATTGTGTATGAAAGCATATTTTCCTACACAATTATAACATTCTGAGGGCAACTAATTCTTCAAACTTTATCAAAAATATCTGCCTGTTAAACTGCTATTTATGCAACTGTCCACCCGTCCAGCTTTCCAACTGTCCAACAATAAACATTATCTTGAATACAACTCAACAATAAGATGCTCTTCTATTGGAAGATCTATGTCCTCTCTGACAGGAAGAGCAATTACCCTTGCTTCCATCATTTCAGAATTTATTGATAACCATTGCGGTGCTGTCTTCCCTGCCGAGTTTTCCGCAAGGTCCTTAAACTTATCTGTATTTTTGCTGCTCGGCTTAACAGCAACAAGGTCGTTAAGACCAACCTGACAGGACGGTATATTAACCTTCTTTCCATTGATCGTGAAATGTCCGTGTCTGACAAGCTGCCTTGCTTCAGCCCTTGATTCTCCGAAACCCATCCTGTATACTACATTATCAAGTCTAAGTTCTAAAAGCCTCAGAAGATTTTCACCCGTTACACCCTTTTGCCTTTCGGCTTCAACAAAGTAATCCCTGAATTGCTTTTCAAGTATTCCATATATCCTTCTGACCTTTTGCTTTTCTCTAAGCTGTATCCCGTATTCAGATATTTTTTTTCTGCCTTGCCCATGCTGACCCGGAGCGTATGCTCTTCTTCCGACAGCACATTTATCTGTATAGCAACGGTCACCTTTCAGATAAAGCTTTGACCCTTCTCTCCTGCAAAGCCTGCATTTTGAGTCTGTATATCTTGCCATCTATTACACCTCCTCAATAACTATACTCTTCTGCGTTTTGGCGGTCTGCAACCGTTGTGAGGTATAGGGGTAACATCTTTTATTAAACTGACTTCCAGCCCTGCAGCCTGAAGTGACCTTATTGCCGCTTCCCTTCCTGCGCCGGGTCCTTTAACAAATACCTCTATTGTCTTAAGACCATGTTCCATTGCACCTTTTGCAGCGACTTCTGCTGCCATCTGTGCAGCAAAAGGCGTGCTCTTTTTTGATCCTCTAAAGCCAAGGGAACCGGCACTGGACCAAGACAGTCCGTTTCCTACGCTATCTGTTAAGGTAACTATGGTATTATTAAAAGTGGACTGTATATGTGCAGCTCCTCTTTCAACATTTTTTCTTTCCCGTCTTTTTCTGGTTTTCTTAGCCTTTGGCTTTGCTACCATTAAAGCAAACCTCCTTTATCTACTTTCTTTTCACACCGACAGTCCTCTTCGGACCCTTCCTTGTCCTTGCGTTTGTTTTTGTTCTTTGCCCCCTTACCGGAAGGCCTCTTCTATGCCTGTATCCTCTATAACATCCAATTTCCATTAATCTTTTAATATTTAAGGCTGTATCTCTCTTAAGATCACCCTCAACCTTGATGTTTCTATCAATTACTTCTCTTAGTCTTCCTACTTCGGCTTCAGTAAGGTCCTTTACCCTTGTATCGGGATTTACACCGGCCTCTGCCAAAATTTTGTTTGATGTTGCTCTTCCAATGCCAAATATATATGTGAGCCCTATTTCTGCTCTTTTGTCTCGCGGTAAGTCAACACCGGCAATTCTCGCCATTAGTACTTGCACCTCCTAATTGGTTACTATTTTATACTAAAATCAATCGGGAGCACCCAAACTAATATGGGCCAGCCGCGCTCCCTAAATTGGTTTTAACCCTGCTTCTGCTTGTGTTTAGGGTTTTCGCAGATAATCATTACTTTCCCTTTTCTCCTGATAATCTTGCATTTTTCACATATAGGTTTTACTGATGGTCTGACTTTCATTTTCTAACCCTCCCTGTATCATTTGCCTCGCCATGTGATCCTGCCCCTGGTAAGATCATAAGGAGACAGTTCAATTGTTACTTTATCTCCAGGCAAAATCTTAATAAAATTCATTCTGAGTTTACCGGATATGTGTGCCAGAATTCTATGACCGTTTTCAAGTTCTACCTGAAACATTGCATTTGGTAAAGCTTCAACGACTTTTCCCTCTACTTCTATTACATCCTGTTTTGACATAAGGTAATCAAACCTCCCGTTCCCGATATCAATCAATAGATTTTAATAGTTTCCTGATCTCGTTGTTGTTAAGCTTCCCTTTTGATTCCAGTCTGTCTTTTATATCCTCGGCAACATAATTCAACTTTTTAAGATGTTTCAGCTTTTTCTTTTTTGGCTTTTCAAGCTTTCTAATGTTCCCATCAGAAATATAGACATACTTGTCATCAATTATACATAAAACAACGAATTTATGGTTCTTATCCCGTCCGGCAGTTGATATTACTATCTGCCCTATACTTATATCCCGCATATATTCACCTTTCGACATCCTGCAAAAGCGTCAATATCTCAGGTTTTTCACCGGTAATAACAATTGTATTCTCATAGTGTGCAGATGGTTTTCCGTCAGCCGTTACAACCGTCCAACCATCCTTCAGAACCTTAACCGCATATTTCCCGATATTTACCATAGGCTCAATGGCAAGTGTCATGCCTGCTGCCAGTCTGGGCCCCTTGTTTGGTAAACCGTAATTGGGTATCTGGGGCTCTTCATGCATGCTGCTTCCTATCCCATGGCCTACAAAATCCCGAACTACAGAAAAACCATTTGATTCAACATGCTTTTGTATATTATGGGAGATGTCCGACAGCCGGTTACCGACCAGAGCATATTCGATTCCTTTGAAAAAGCTTTCTTTCGTTACTTTTATGAGCTTTTCCTTTTCATCGCTTATATTGCCTATCCCATAGGATCGTGCCGCATCTCCGTAGTAACCGCCGTATATAACCCCGATATCGATACCTATTACATCTCCATCCTTTAACACTGTGGTACCCGGTATTCCGTGTACAACCTGTTCATTTACCGATGAACATATGCTGGCAGGAAATCCATTATAACCCTTAAATGCGGGTATCCCCCCGCTTTTTACTATAAATGCCTCTGCAATTGCATCAAGTTCCAATGTAGTAATACCCGGTCTGATTACCTCACTTAAAAGCTCGTGAGTCTCTGCAACTATTCTTCCTGCGATTCTCATCAATTCAATTTCCCTGGGAGATTTAATGCTGATCATGGAAGTCTCTCCAGTGAACTAAGTATATCCAAAAATGTCTTGTCGGCAGAATCCTCACCGTTTACAGTAATCAAAATACCCTTTTTATTATAATATTCTACAAGAGGAAATGTCTGGTTTCTATACACACTCAGGCGGTTTACAACTGTTTCCGGTTTGTCGTCTTCCCTGATATACAACTTTCCTCCGCACTTGTCACAGATACCATCTGCTGCAGGTTTGGAAAAGAGTAAATTATAGCTCTCCCCGCAGCTGCTGCAAATTCTCCTGTTGGCCATCCTTTTTATTATTATTTCATCAGTTACATCTAAATTCACAACTGCATCAAGCTTCTTCCCCGTTTTTTCGAGTCCTTTGTCCAATACTTCCGCTTGGGGCAGGTTCCTTGGAAAACCGTCCAGCAGGAACCCATCTTTACAGTCATCTTCTGCCAGTCTGTTTTCTACAATTTGAATAGTCACACTGTCCGGAACCAACAATCCCTTGCTGATATAACTTTTTGCCTCCATCCCTATGGTCGTGTTCCTCTCAATATTGTCCCTGAAAATATCCCCGGTGGATATGTGCGGTATTCCAAACTTTTTCTTTATACGGATCGCCTGGGTACCTTTGCCGGATCCTGGCGAACCCAACAACACTATCCTCATTATTACTCTCCATTTCATTGTTTTACGAAACTATTCAAGCTTCGTATAAACGTTTTCTTATTCTATTAAACCTGCGTATATACGCCAGCAATCAATTATCTATTTCAAAAAGCCCTGGTAATTTCTCATCACCATCTGTGCTTCAACCTGCTTCACGAATTCCATTGCAACGCTTACAACTATAAGCAGCGAAGTGCTTCCGAAAAATACCTTGATGCCGGTAAACTTCATAAGAAATATCGGAACTATAGCAATAATAGCAAGGAAAAATGCACCTACTAATGTTATTCTGTTCAATGATTTTGTTATGAAATCGGAGGTTGGTTTCCCAGGTCTTATTCCCGGTATAAAACCGCCATACTTCTTGATATTATTTGAAACCTCCATTGGGTTGAATGAAACTGTTGTGTAGAAAAATGTGAACCCAATAATAAGCAACGCGTATAGTACTCCGTGAATCCAGGATCCCCAATTTAAATATGTGTTAAAGAACCTGTATGCTGCAGACTTTGGAAAGAATTGTGCAATTTGTCCCGGAAACGCTATAAGTGACATTGCAAATATTACCGGGATTACTCCAGCCTGATTCACCTTGAGCGGAATATGGGTACTTTGTCCGCCGTACATTTTTCTGCCGACAACTCTTTTTGCATACTGTACAGGTATTCTTCTTTCACCTTCCTGAATAAATACAACCGCCATTATAATAAGTATTGCAAATATCAGGAAGAAAGCAATCTCTATAAGATTTGTAGATTTTACCTTATAGAGTTCAATTATTTTCAAAACCCCCAGAGGAATCCTTGAAATTATTCCTGCAAAGATTATCAGAGATATTCCATTTCCGATGCCTCTGTCGTTGATCTGTTCACCCAGCCACATCAGGAATGCCGTCCCGGCCGTAAGTGAAAGTGCAACCAGTATCACAGATATTGCATCTGTCTTAAGGAGATACCCCCTAAGTCCATAAGCTAAAGCCAAAGACTGAATAAGCGCCAGTATTACAGTAAAGTACCTTGTATACTGTGCCATTTTTTTTCTGCCTTCCTCGCCCTCTTTGGCAAGGGCTTCAAGGCTTGGAATAGCTATGGTAAGAAGCTGCATAATAATGGTTGCGTTAATATAAGGTCCTATGTTCATTGCAAATACAGCAAAATTCCTAAATGCTCCGCCCGAAATAGTATCGAAGAATCCTAGTAAACCTCCGGTCTCTATAAGATGTGTAAGAGCTTTGGTATCCATACCAGGTACGGGAATAAAGCTTCCCAGCCTAAATATTATAAGCATTGCAAGAGTAAAAAGCATTTTATTCCTCAGGTCCGGAATCTTCCAGGCATTCTTAATTGTATTAAACACCTTATATCACCTCTGCCTTTCCTCCTGCTGCTGCAATTTTTTCTGCAGCTGTTTTGCTGAACTTGTGGGCTTGAACTGTCAGGTTTTTTGTAAGGTCTCCGTTACCTAGAATTTTGACCCCGGCAAGCATTGCTTTTACCAAGCCTGCTTCTTTTAACACTTCCGGACTGACAACCGTTCCGTTATCAAACCTTTCAAGTTCACTTATGTTTACAATAGCGTACTCTTTTCTGAAAATATTTGTAAATCCAATTTTCGGTATCCTTCTATACAAAGGCATTTGTCCGCCTTCAAAACCAATTCTTACTCCGCCGCCGGATCTGGATTTTTGTCCCTTTTGACCTTTTCCTGCGGTTTTGCCCTGGCCGGAAGCTGTACCTCTGCCAAGCCTCTTTTTGGGCTTGTTTGTGCCTTCTGCAGGTTTAAGCTCGTGTAATTTCATCTTTACACCTCCTTGTTTACATTTCCTTTACTTCAACCAAATGTATAACCTTCTGAATCATTCCTCTTATTTGAGGCGTGTCATCGTGTTCAACTTCACTGTTTATTTTTTTGAGTCCCAGAGCCTTTACTGTGCTGATCTGATCCTCTTTCCTTCCGATTATACTCTTTACCAGTTTTACTTTTAGTTTAGACAAGGTTCTTCCCTCCTAGCCTATTATCTCTTCAACGGTTTTGCCTCTGAGTTTTGCTACATCTTCAACTGTCTTTAGTGAAGCAAGGCCTAAAATTGTAGCATTTACTACGTTTCTTGGATTATTTGACCTTAAGGATTTTGTCCGGATATCCTTAATCCCGGATAATTCAAGGACTGCACGAGCAGGGCCTCCGGCTATAACCCCGGTACCTTCCTTTGCCGGCATTAGAAGTACCTTGCCTGCTCCGGCTACTCCAACGATCTCATGAGGTATTGTAGTGCCGACTATAGGCACTTTTATCAGGTTCTTCTTGGCGTCTTCAATGCCTTTTCTAATTGCCTCAGGTATTTCAACCGATTTTCCGGTGCCGACTCCAACATAGCCATTTCTATCTCCAACGACTACTATTGCACTGAATCTAAAGTTTCTGCCGCCTTTAACAACCTTGGCAACTCTATTTATTGAAACAACCTTTTCTTTAAGGTCCAGCTTGTTTGGATCAATTGGCTGCATTTATTTCCCTCCCTTATACTAAAATTCCAATCCGGCTTCTCTGGCTGCGTCAGCCAACTCTTTTACTCTCCCGTGATATATATATCCGCCTCTGTCAAAAACAACCTGTTTGATTCCTGCTTCAATAGCCTTCTTCGCTACAAGTGCGCCAACCTCTTTGGCGGCGTTTTTATTTCCTCTATGCCCTGAATAATCCTTCAGCTCTTTATCTAAAGTTGAAGCTGATACTAAAGTAATGCCCTTTGTATCGTCAATTATCTGTGCATATATATTATTAAGGCTTCTATATACGTTTAATCTGGGTCTTTCTGTTGTACCAAAGATCTTTTTACGCATCCTTAAATGTCTTATCTGCCTTGTGTCATTCTTACTTTCTTTGGTTATCACCCTTTGTCACTCCTTTGCTATTATTTCTTACCTGCTTTACCTTCTTTATGTCTGATTTTCTCATCGGAGTATTTGATGCCCTTCCCAAGATAAGGCTCGGGCTCTCTTACCGCCCTGATATTGGCAGCATGTGTTCCGACCTTTTCCTTATCCGCACCTTTTACAATTATTTTGTTTGGATTCGGCACCTCAGTTGTAACACCCTCCGGATCATCCATTTCAACGGGATTTGAGTAACCTATTGTAAGAGTGAGCTTTTTCCCTGATTTGGCAGCTCTATATCCAACACCGTTGATTTCAAGTATTTTTTCAAATCCCTTCGAAACTCCTTCTACCATATTGCTTATCAAAGCCCTTGTAAGGCCGTGAAGCGCTCTGTGCATTTTTTGATCTGTCGGTCTTGTTACTGTTATTTTGCCATCTTTTATAGCAATATTCATATCTTCATTCATTTTTTTTATTAGCTGACCCTTTGGTCCTTTAACTGAAACCGTATTATCATCAGTTATTTTTACCTCGACTCCCTGGGGAATTTCAACGGGTAATTTTCCTATACGCGACATGCTTGCACCTCCTCTATACATAAGATATTACCAAACGTAGCAAAGCACTTCTCCTCCAACTCCCTGAAGTCTCGCACTTTTATCCGTCATTACACCCTTAGATGTCGAAATAATTGCTATGCCGAGTCCTCCAAGTACCTTCGGTATATCTTCTTTTTTTGCATATACTTTAAGTCCGGGTTTACTTATTTTCTTCAGGCCTTTAATTACTTTCTGCTTGTTTGATCCATATTTAAGCTCTATTTTGATTACGCTTGTGCTTCCGTCTTCAATCAATTCGTAACTCTTTATATATCCTTCATCAAGCAAGATCTGCGCAATGGCTTTCTTCATATTTGATGCGGGAATATCAACAGTTTCGTGTTTAACTGTATTGGCATTCCTGATTCTAGTCAGCATATCAGCAATTGGATCAGTTGTAACCATTAAACATAACCTCCCTTTTTCAGTTGTCATCTTTCAGATGCCGGAGAACAGAATCTTTTCTCCATATCTGAGCTCTACCATAAACTACTTTATTTCTATATATATGCCTTCCGCCCTTAACTGCCGCTTTCCGGCCTCCGATATTCGGCTTCCGGCTTCCGAATTTACCAACTGGCTTTCTTAACACCTGGTATTTGCCCTTTGTATGCCAATTCTCTAAAGCAAATACGGCAGATACCGAATTTCTTTAAATATGCATGTGGTCTCCCGCACACTTTGCATCGAGTATAGGCTCTGGTCTTATACTTCGGTGTCCTCTGCTGTTTAAGCACCATTGATTTCTTAGCCAAAATTATACCTCCTTCACGCAGTATTTGCTGCTAGCCTGCATAGGGCATTCCGAGGAGTCTCAAGAGTTCTCTCGCTTCCTCGTCAGTCTTTGCCGTGGTTACGAATATAACATCCATACCTCTTATTTTATCAACCTTATCATATTCTATTTCAGGGAATATGAGCTGCTCCTTAATTCCAAGAGAATAATTGCCTCTTCCGTCAAAGGCTTTGACAGAAACACCTCTAAAGTCCCTTACCCTTGGAAGTGCAATATTAAATAGTTTGTCGACGAACTCATACATTCGTTCACCTCGGAGTGTAACCTTCGCACCGACAGACATTCCTTGCCTGACTTTAAATGCTGCCACTGACTTTTTTGCCTTTGTAACAACAGGTTTCTGACCTGTAATTGTTCCAAGCTCTAATACTGCGGAATCAAGCCCTTTGGCATTGTCCTTAGTATCTCCTAAACCCATATTTATTACTACCTTCTCAAGTTTTGGTATCTGCATAACACTTTTATATTGAAACTTCTGCATCATCGCAGGAGCAACCTCTTCCAAGTATTTGCTTTTTAGTCTGGCCATTTTTCTTACCTCCCTTCAGAGACTATTTATCTAATATCTCGCCGCAGCTTTTGCAGTACCTGACCTTTGATTTATCGTCGAGAGTTTTGTGACCTAGTCTTACGCCCTTTTTACATTTTTCGCACCAAAGCATAACCTTGGAACTGAATATGGGCGATTCCTGATTTATTATACCGCCCTGCTGCATGTCTTTACCGGGCTTCTTGTGTTTCTTGCTCATGTTGATTCCCTCAGCGATCACCTTATCTTCTTTTGGTAAAGCAACAAGCACTTTGGCCTTTTTGCCTTTGTCCTTGCCGGAAATTACCACTACATTATCGCCTCTTTTAACGTGTAATTTCTTAGCTTCTATCTTCTTTGCCATTCAATACACCTCCCTTAAAGCACTTCAGGTGCAAGGGATATTATTTTCATAAAATCCTTTTCACGAAGTTCTCTGGCGACAGGCCCGAATATACGGGTTCCTTTCGGTTGTTTATCATCTTTAATAATTACCGCTGCATTGTCGTCAAATCTTATATAACTTCCGTCGGAACGCCTCTTGCCCTTCTTGGTTCTAACAATAACAGCCTTAACAATTTCGCCTTTTTTAACAACACCGCCTGGTGTTGCATCTTTAACAGTAGCAACTATTATATCTCCTATATTCCCATATCTTCTCATGGAACCACCCGTTACACGTATGCACAGAAGCTCCTTTGCCCCTGAATTATCCGCCACGTTCAAACGTGTTTCCTGCTGAATCATTCAAAACCCTCCTTTCGGAATTTTACTTAGCTTTCTCAATTATTTCAACAAGTCTCCATCTTTTATCCTTGCTTAAGGGTCTTGTTTCCATAATTTTTACCCTGTCGCCTATCTTACACTCATTGTTTTCGTCATGTGCTTTGAATTTTGTCGTCCTTTTTATTGATTTCCCGTAAAGTGGATGACGAACTAATGTTTCAATAGCTACAACTATTGTTTTTTCCATCTTATCGCTTACAACCTTGCCTGTTCTGGTTTTTCTATTCTTTCTATCCAAAGTCTAAACCTCCTTCTTCCTACTTTGCCTGTACGGATTTAAGCTCTTTTTCTCTAAGGATGGTTTTTATCCTGGCAATAAATTTCTTTACATCTCTCACCCTCATCGGGTTGTCAAGCTGCCCTGTGGCCATTTGAAATCTAAGGTTAAAAAGTTCTCCTTTTAGTTCAATTAATTTCTGTTCCAATTCATTTACCGACATTTCTCGAATTTTGTCAGCTTTCATTTGCATCACCAACCATTTCCTCAGTTTCCTGTCGGGTTACAAATTTACATCTGATAGGAAGCTTGTGCATTGCCAATCTAAGAGCTTCCCTTGCTACTTCTTCCTCAACACCCGCCATTTCAAATAACACCCGGCCCGGTTTTACAACAGCTACCCAGAATTCGGGAGCACCTTTACCTGAACCCATACGGGTTTCAGCAGGTTTCTGAGTTACCGGCTTATCCGGGAAAACCTTTATCCAGATTTTACCGCCTCTTTTTGTATATCTTGTCATTGCCTGCCTGGCGGCTTCAAGCTGATTGCTTGTGATCCAGCCTGGTTCTGTAGCCTGAAGTCCGAATTCACCGTATGAAACAATGTTGCCTCTTGTCGCCTTGCCCCTCATGTTGCCCCTCATCTGCTTACGGCGCTTAACCCTCTTCGGCATTAACATTATGCTTCTCCTCCTTCCGCAACTGCCTCGCTCAGATTAGCCTGCTCGTTTTTACGAGTTTTGGCTTGTGGAAGAACCTCCCCTTTATATATCCAGACCTTTACTCCTATTTTCCCATAAGTTGTATTTGCTTCTGCGAATCCGTAGTCTATATCTGCTCTCAAAGTCTGTAGAGGAATTGTTCCTTCACGATACCATTCGCTTCTTGCAATTTCCGCACCGCCGAGCCGGCCGGCGCACATTGTCTTAATGCCCTTTGCGCCTGATCTCATCGTTCTCTGCATCGACTGCTTCATTGCTCTCCTGAATGATATCCTTTTTTCCAGCTGTGCTGCTACATTTTCAGCTACGAGCTGTGCATCCAGTTCCGGCACTTTAATTTCTGTAATGTTTATTGAAACACCCTTATTATTTGTGAGCTTCTCCAAATCCTTCTTAAGCTCTTCAATTCCTGTTCCGCCTTTTCCGATTACCATGCCCGGTTTTGCTACATGTATATTAATCTTTATCTTCCCGGCGGTTCTTTCTATTTCAACTCTTGATACCCCTGAATTAAACAGCTTGGTTTTCAAGAATTCTCTTATCTTGTTATCTTCCACCAGAAAGTCCGAAAAATTCTTGTCATTTGCATACCATTTTGTATCCCAATCCTTTATGATGCCAACCCTAAGCCCATATGGATTTACCTTTTGGCCCACTAAAATCCCTCCTTTTACTCTTTTTCTTTTACCGCCATTGTAATATGACTTGTCCTCTTGAGTATTCTTACGCCCCTGCCTTGTGCCCTTGCCCTGAATCTCTTAAGAGTAGGTCCTTGCGTAGCATAAGCCTCTGAGATATATAATCTATCGCCATTCATATCAAAATTATTCTCTGCATTAGCCACTGCCGATTTTAAGAGCTTCTCCAATATCACCGATGCAGATTTTGGTGTATGCTTCAATATTGCGAAGGCTTCTCCGACCTTTTTACCCCTAATCAGATCTATTACTATATTAACCTTTCTTGAGGAAATTCTAATATGTTTAGCTATTGCTTTGGCTTCCATGGGAAATACCTCCTTCCGCATTATCATGGTTTTGTCTGCGTTGATTACCCTCTACTTCAGGGATGTGGACCTTTCCGTATGGTGTCCATGACCCCTGAAAGTTCTTGTAGGAGCAAATTCACCCAATTTATGACCAACCATATCCTCTGTCAAGTATATAGGAACATGCTTCCTTCCGTCATATACTGCTATGGTATGACCTACCATTTCGGGGAATATTGTTGAACTTCTTGACCAGGTCTTAAGCACAACCTTTTTATTTGCTTTATTCAAATCTATAATTTTTTTCAATAACTTCTCATCCGTATAAGGTCCTTTTTTTGTTGAGCGGCTCATCGACGCGCCTCCTTTCGAGTTTTACTTCTCGTTCCTTCTCTTTACGATAAACTTGTTTGACTTCTTCTTTTTGTCTCTCGTCTTATATCCAAGTGTCGGTTTGCCCCATGGAGTAACGGGGCCTGGTCTTCCAATAGGCGACCTTCCTTCACCACCGCCGTGGGGGTGGTCCACAGGATTCATTGCAGAACCTCTTACTGTAGGTCTCCAACCTAGGTGTCTCTTCCTTCCTGCACTTCCTAACCTTATGTTTTCATGGTCCAGGTTTCCTATCTGGCCAATTGTCGCTTTACACTCAACCCTGATCATCCTGACTTCGCCGGACGGGAGTCTTACCTGTGCGTAATTACCCTCCTTCGCCATCAGCTGCGCGGAGTTTCCTGCAGACCTGACAAGCTGTGCCCCTTTGCCGGCCTTAAGCTCTATATTGTGGATTATTGTACCTATCGGTATGCTTCCAAGGGGTAATGCATTTCCAACCTTTATATCGGCATTCTCTGATGATATGACTGTATCGCCTACATTAAGTCCATTAGGAGCTATAATATATCTCTTCTCACCATCCGCATAATTAAGCAATGCTATGTTGGCTGACCTATTGGGATCATACTCTATTGATGCGACGGTTGCCGGTATATCAATCTTATTTCTTTTAAAATCAATTACCCTATACTGTCTTTTATGTCCGCCTCCTTGGTGCCTGACTGTTATCTTCCCGTAATTATTTCTTCCAGCTTTACTTTTTATTATTTCAACCAGGGATTTCTCCGGTTTAGATTTTGTAATTTCTTCAAAGGTTGAAACTGTCATATTACGTCTAGCTGGAGAAGTCGGATTATATTTCTTTATAGCCATTTTTTCTCCTCCTTTTACAGTCCTTCGAAGAATTCTATTCCCTTGCTATCTTTTGTGAGCTTCACTACCGCTTTTTTGTAGCTGGGTCTTCTTCCTTCATATTTTCCCATTCTTTTCATCTTGCCTATTACTCTTATTGTGTTAACCCTGTCAACCTTGACCTTGAATATTTCTTCAACTGCATTCTTGATTTCTGTTTTATTAGCATTGATATCAACTATGAAGGTGTATTTCTTATCTGCCATTTCGCCCATGCTTTTCTCAGTTATCACCGGTTTCCTGATTATATCGTAAGCATTCACTATGCATACACCTCCTCGACCTTTTTAACTGCATCCTTTGTTATTATGAATTTATCATGGTTTAAAATATCATATACATTTAATGTGTTTACAAGGGCAGTCTTTACACCCTTTACATTTCTTGCTGATTTAACAACATTTTCGTTATTGTCGGCCAGAACTATGAGAGCCTTGGAATTAACCTTAAGGTTGCCAAGCAAGCTAGTTACCTGTTTTGTCTTCGGCTCCTCAAAGTTCAGTTCCTCGATAACAAGAATATTGTTTTCATTGACCTTTGAGCTTAATGCCGATTTCATCGCTATCCTTTTTATCTTCTTAGGTACTGTGTATCTATATGATCTTGGCTTTGGAGCAAATACTATACCGCCATGGGTCCACTGAGGTGATCTTATGCTTCCGTGTCTTGCCCTGCCCGTACCTTTTTGCCTCCAGGGTTTGATCCCTCCGCCTCTTACCTCGGCTCTGGTAAGGGCCGACTGGGTTCCCTGCCTTTGGTTTGCAAGATACATCTTAACTACCTGGTGCATTGCTTCAATATTTATATCTGCACCGAATGTTTTTTCATTTAACTCTATTTCTCCAACCTGTTTGCCGCTTATGCTGTAAAGTGCTACATTAGGCATTTTACATCCTCCTTTCTACCATGAACCCTTTATAAAGCCTTCACCGTATCTTTTATCATTACCAGTGAACCTCTTATTCCCGGAACTCCGCCTTTAACAAGGATGATATTTCTATCCAGGTCAACCCTTATTACCTCGAGGTTTAACACTGTTGTATTTTCTGCACCCATTTGCCCCGGAAGTTTCTTCCCGGGAAGTGTTCTAGACGGACTTGATGACGCACCCATTGAACCTGATTGCCTGTGATATTTGGAACCATGCCCCATAGGACCTCTATGGAAGTTATGTCTCTTCATTGAGCCTGCAAATCCCTTGCCCTTTGATACGCCGCTTATGTCTACTCTCTCGCCTTCTTTAAAAATATCAGCTTTTATTTCCTGCCCAACTTCATAAGCGCCTGCATCTTCAAGCCTAAACTCCCTGAGATATCTCTTCGTTGCAACCTTTGCCTTGGCAAAGTGCCCTTTAATCGGTTTGTTTATCTTTCTTTCTGCTTTGTCGTCAAAGCCTACCTGTATAGCTGAATATCCATCATTTTCTACTGTTTTTTTCTGAACAACAATATTCGGATTTGCTGTTATTACAGTTACAGGAACTGCTTTGCCTTCTTTATCAAATATCTGGGTCATCCCTAGTTTTAAGCCCAGTATTGCTTTTTTCATCTCTTTACACCTCCAAAATTTACAGCGGACCGCTTGGCGGTCATACTAAATTCATCTTAGTCCCGAGTCTCTGGTCGCTAGTCTCTAGCATAACAGCTGAACTTCTAAGTCCCGCTTAAATCTAGTGACTGGTATCCAGTGACTAGTGACTAATTACAATTTTATCTCGATATCAACACCGGCCGGCAGGTCGAGTCTCATAAGCGATTCGACGGTTTTCGGCGTCGGGTTCAGTATATCGATTAGTCTTTTATGGGTTCTCATTTCGAACTGCTCTCTTGCATCCTTATACTTGTGCACTGCACGAAGTATCGTAATAATCTCTTTTTCAGTCGGCAGCGGCACCGGACCGGATACTTTTGCCCCTGTTCTCTTTGCTGTTTCAACTATTTTTTCAGCACTCTGATCAATCAATATATGATCGTATGCCTTTAACCTGATTCTGATTTTTTGTTTTGCCACTTTTTAATTCCCTCCTTTTCATCGCACGCTTTAATTTGCTTACGTGCAACCGCATACTGCTACACACTCACCCGGGTGTATTCTTTTTTTTTATAATGCCGGCTATCAAGCCAAGGCACTTCAATTTCGCCCATAATGTCCGCATAGTCAGTAGAGTCGCCCGAATTCCAGAAACGGACAATACTCCGTAAGAATTCGCCCGCCGGAAAAAATCCGGCCATTGCTTCCCAGAATCCGCCTCTTCCAAGGTTTAATCTGCAACCTCTTACTTCATCGCATGCTAAGTTTCACAACCTTAAATAGTTTATAACATTTCAGGACAAATTACAATACCTTTATAGTTTTTTAAAACAATATATTAAACAATATTTATTAAATGCATTGAATATGGCAGCCCTTAAGAACCAGAAATACTAATACTGATCCTCAGGAACCAAAAAACATTGGCTCGGGGCACGCGGTTCGAGGTTCGGGGTTTTAGCAAAGCCTTCAAAGCCCTGCCCGAGTCCCCGTACCCCGCAACCTCGTACCTGCAAATAGGCATTAGTTTATTCGATTATTGATACAACAGCACCCGATCCGACTGTCCTTCCGCCTTCACGTATCGCAAATCTCAAACCTTCTTCTA
>JAKPKE010000124.1 GCA_029553855.1 Bacillota bacterium
TATTTATAGATAGTTCGGTCTATACCTTTATAGGAAGTGTATTCTTTCAAGTCTTTGCTTGTTGTAAGCCCTTCTACCATTTTAGATCGTTCCGCTGGGGTAAATATACCGTCAGTGTCTTTGCCTTTCTGGGCTTCCTTATAGCTGTATATGGTTTCGGCTAGTAGGGCTCTTCCTACCTCTTCGCCCCGTAACTTCTTTTTGTTCAGTATTTTTCTAATATCCATTAAACCCGCCCCCCTATGATCGTTTCCAATACTTCTATTTTTTCTTTTAGTTTTGCTGTTTCATACGCCTTTAGGATATTTGCTATTACCATGCTTTCCCTGCTTGCTTGTTCGTTTGTAACCCGCCCTTGCTTGATCCTTAAAAGAAGATCCCCCAGGGCTTCCATAATGGTGTTTGGTTCTGTGTTGGGTGCGGGGTCCATGGTGTCCAGGTCTATGTATTCTGCTTTAAGGGCTTCTGTATATTTCAGTTTGTAGTCCAGTAGCTTGTCTGGGGGGATCTCTTGCAGGTTAACTTCATCCAAAGCCCCTTCTATTCCCTTTAAGGTTTCCCCTAGCTTCTTTATCCTGCCTTCCCTGGTCATATGGTAGCTGTCATATAGCTCCTGTAGCTGCGCTGCCTTTAGCTGCGCTATTTCCCGCTCTAGCTCCCTTTCCCATGAAGTGCAAGTAGCTTTTGAGATATTCAGGGCTTCCCCTATATAGGCATAACTTCTACCCTCTGCCCTTAGGCTTATAAACTGCTTCTTTGTTTCTAGTGGTTTCATATTATGCCCCGTTCATCCCTGCTACTGTTAGTTTCATTACTGCTGTAATACCTTTCCTTTTAGTCACTGTTTTAACTTCCGCTAATGGTAATTTGCAGAAGTTGGGGTAGTTCATAACCCCACACAACGATCACATTTTTACCCATATCTTCCAATTCTTTGTAGTTTTTCTTATCCCTTTCTGTATTTCCCTCAAGCTTATCCTTCCAAAAGTCATAATTTGTTTT
>JAKPKE010000304.1 GCA_029553855.1 Bacillota bacterium
TAGAAGAAGGTTTGAGATTTGCGATACGTGAAGGCGGAAGGACAGTCGGATCGGGTGCTGTTGTATCAATAATCGAATAAACTAATGCCTATTTGCAGGTACGAGGTTGCGGGGTACGGGGACTCGGGCAGGGCTTTGAAGCCGGTCTTAGCTCATTGTCCATAGCCAATAGCCCATTGCCGGACTTCAGAGAATAGCTTAAAATAAAATGTGTATATTAGAGGACCGGTATAATTTGATTATGATACTGGTCCTTTAAAAGTATTATTATATTTCAAAAAGGAAATAATTAGAACTGCACAGCTATATGATCATAACAGTACTTGCTGTTTGCTTGAAGGCATGTAAGACCGTACAAAATATTATTGACATTAAAGTTAAATTATGATAGATTTTATTAGGTAATCTCAAAATGCATTATTTGTGTACTTTTACGTCACTTAAGCGTTTTTGAAATAGTGCTGAATCGCTGGGAGGTGGAGATATGAGAGTTAAAATAACACTTGCTTGTACTGAATGCAAACAGAGGAACTACGATTTTATGAAGAATAAGAAGAATAACCCTGACAGAATGGAAATGAACAAGTATTGCAGGTTTTGCAGGAAACATACCCCACATAAGGAAACAAAATAGCCAGTAAAGGGAGTGAATAATGTGGCGGATGCAAAAAAGAAGTTTGACATAGCAAAATCTTTTAAAGAAACAAGAGCAGAAGTCAGAAAGGTTACCTGGCCTAATAGGAAAGAGCTTTTGCAGCATACTGAAGTTGTTATTACTTCAATAATATTGGTCGGGGCAGTTCTTTGGATAGTTGATTTGGCGTTTGGCCAAGTACTTAACTTGTTTTTATCAAAATAGTTGAGCTAAAGCTAAACTATATTATCGATTAGGAGGAAGACCTTAAATGCTCTATTAAGGTTGCGCATCTATGGAAGAAAACGGCAAATGGTATGTAGTTCATACCTATTCGGGTTACGAAAATAAAGTAATGGCAAATATTGTGAAGATAGTAGAAAACAGAAACATGCAGGATGTTATCTTCGAAGTAAAGGTGCCAATAGAAGAACAGATCGAAATCAAAAACGGTAAGCGAAAGATCACCCAGAAGAAGGTATTTCCGGGATACGTACTGGTTAAGATGATTATGACGGATGAATCGTGGTATCTTGTTAGAAATACGAGGGGAGTTACCGGGTTTGTAGGACCTGGATCTAAGCCCGTGCCTTTGACTGATGCGGAAATAAAGACCTTGGGCGTTGAGAAGATTCCAGTAAGGATAGATGCAAAGGTTAAGGACCATATAAGAGTTGTTTCAGGCCCATTTGAAAACTTTGTCGGAATTATACAAGAAATCAACAACGATAAGCATAAGGTAAAGGTAATGATTTCAATGTTCGGGAGAGAAACTCCAGTAGAATTGGAATTTACTCAAATTGAAAAAGTATAAATGCTATTATTTTTCTGCCGAGGGGAGGTGTAAAAATGGCAAAAAAGGTTACAGCATTGGTCAAACTGCAGGTTCCGGCAGGTAAAGCAACTCCGGCACCACCGATAGGTCCGGCATTAGGTCAGCATGGTGTTAATATCATGGGATTCTGTAAGGAATTCAATGAAAGAACGGCTAAGCAGGCAGGACTTATCATCCCTGTAGTAATAACTGTTTATCAGGACAGATCGTTTTCATTCATACTCAAAACACCGCCGGCATCAGTACTTATAAAAAAAGCAGTGGGTATTGAAAGCGGATCTGGTGTGCCAAACAAGACAAAGGTGGGAACTATTTCAAAAGCAAAGATTAAAGAAATTGCAGAGCTGAAAATGCCGGACTTAAATGCAGGAAGTATTGAAACAGCAATAAGCATGGTTGCCGGCACTGCAAGAAGCATGGGCATAACAGTAGAAGATTGATTATAGGTGGGAGGATTTTTCCGTTAATACCACAAGGAGGAATTTATAATGTTTAGAGGTAAGAAATATCAGGAAAGTGCAAAGCTGATCGACAGATACAAGTTACATGATCCAAAGGAAGCTATGGAGCTTGTTCAGCAGACAGCAAAGGCTAATTTTGATGAAACTGTTGAGATTCATGTAAAGCTTGGCGTTGACCCAAGACATGCAGATCAGCAGGTAAGAGGCGTTGTAGTGCTTCCCCACGGCACGGGCAAGACCCTCAGGGTCTTGGTATTTGCTAAAGGTGACAAAGCCAATGAGGCAGAAGCAGCAGGCGCTGATTATGTAGGTGCTGAAGAGCTGGTTGCAAAAATACAGGGTGAAAACTGGTTTGACTATGATGTGGTAGTTGCCACTCCGGATATGATGGGAGTAGTCGGAAGACTGGGTAAGATCCTGGGGCCAAAGGGTTTGATGCCTAACCCAAAATCCGGCACAGTTACATTTGATATCGAAAGAGCTATCAAAGAAATCAAAGCCGGAAAAGTTGAGTACAGAGTTGACAAAACAGCTATAATCCACGTTGGCATAGGGAAGGTCTCTTTCGGTACTGATAAGCTTGGAGATAATTTCAGAACACTTATGGAAGCAGTTGTAAAGGCCAAACCTGCAGCTGCAAAGGGCACTTACCTTAAGAGTGTTGTAGTTGCAAGTACTATGGGGCCTGCAATAAAGATTAACCCTGCACGGGTAACCGATTAATAACGCATTTTATTAACGAATGCCAATGCATTAAAATGAATATTTGCCGTAGACAGTAGGTTGGCGGATGCCTG
Source organism: Bacillota bacterium (assembly GCA_029553855.1). Taxonomy (GTDB): domain Bacteria; phylum Bacillota; class Clostridia; order Lutisporales; family Lutisporaceae; genus BRH-c25. The sequence continues at coordinate 2,728 of JAKPKE010000304.1, forward strand.
TAAAATGTCCTGCCGAGGTTTATCATAAATAGTATTATGATCTCTCTATGTCTACGGAGAGGTCTTTTGATTTTAGGACCTTAGATTATTGATATACAAAGCTTCACCATAAGGAGGTGTAAAAATGGCAAAAAACCTTGAACAAAAAGAAGCAGTGGTAAAGGAAGTAAAGGAAAAGCTTCAAAAATCCAATTCAGTTGTGCTGGTTGATTATAAGGGCATAAATGTAGAAGATGTCACTGAATTGAGGAAAAGATTCAGAGCTGCAGAAGTTGATTATAAAGTGTATAAAAATACACTTTTCAAAAGGGCAGCATCTGAGTTAGGCTTTGATTCACTTGTCACATATCTTCAGGGGCCAGTATCGGTGGCATTTGGATACAATGACGCAGTTGCGCCTGCAAAAACAATAAACCAATTTATAAAGGATAATCCCAAGACACCCATATCGGTAAAAGCCGGATATATTGAAGGCAGGATTATGGACGCTGCGGATGTGAAAGCGCTGGGAGATCTTCCGTCAAGAGAAGGACTCATTGCTATGTTGCTTGGCGGTTTGCAGGGCACAATCAGGAACCTTGCATATGCACTCAATACTATTAAAGAAAATAAAGAAGCGGAAGCTTAATAATTAGGAGGTAAATAATAATGGCAAGCGAAAAGACTTTGAAATTTATTGAAGAAATAAAGAGCATGACAGTTTTAGAACTGGCTGAGTTGGTAAAGGCTATCGAAGAGGAATTTGGAGTAACGGCGGCAGCTCCCGTAGCGGTTGCGGGGCCTGCAGCAGGTCCGGCCGCAGCTCCTGCAGAAGAGCAGACAGAGTTTAATGTAATTCTTGCAGAAATAGGTCCGGAAAAAATAAAGGTTATTAAGACTGTTAGGGAAATCACCGGCCTTGGGCTTAAAGAAGCAAAAGATCTTGTTGACGGCGCTCCAAAGCCGATAAAAGAGAGCGTAAGCAAGCAGGAAGCAGATGAAATTGTTGAAAAGTTTAAAGACACGGGCGCCAAGATAGAAGTAAAGTAAATTTGGATTTCTATAGTTAGCAGCTACTGATGTATCTATAAGATAATTTAATATACTTTGGTAATTAGTCAGGCAGACAGCAGATAAAGCTGTCTGCCTTTTCGTACACCTGCATCCTGACTCACATTCTTGATATTGTTATAGGTATATTTAAATTTCTATAGTTCAATAAACTTCCCTATTAAACCGCAATTTTGCTGTGTTTTTTTTATTTATATAATAAAACATACCATATATAAGAAAAATATACATAATTTTCAAAAACATGCTATAATCTAACAAAATATGAAAGTATAAGATATATAACTACAGATACTGCAATTCTTTATGGGAGGTTGATTGCAATAGGACTCAAACCTGTCATCGTAATTATACTTTTGTTTCTTGCATTGTCATCAGATTTAAAAACCTGCAAGATAAAAAACATTGTTACATACAGCTTTATGCTTACAGGTATGATTATTAATTATGCTGAAGAAGGAACCGGCGGTCTTGTTTTCTCATTGCAGGGGATAGCACTCCCTGCCGCGGGGCTTTTAATACTGTATGCAATGAAGGCAATCGGGGCAGGGGATATTAAGCTTCTAAGCGCGGTAGGATCGGTGATGGGGCCGAGGTTTACCTTGTATTCTGGGGCATGCTCATTTATCTTTGGTGGTTTTATAGCTTTAGGCATTGTTTTTAAGAGGAAAAATGGGGCAAAAAGGTTTAAGTATCTATTCCAATATATAAGAAGCTGTTTTCTTACAATGAACCTTCTCAGATATGAAGATTCCGAAGATAGGCAAGGGGAGGGGAAGTTTCGCTTTTCTATAGCTATTGCATCAGGTACGGCAGTGGTTTTTATTATCCGAAGACTTGGATTGATAGGAATATAAATGTTGCTATATTTAGAGGGGGATTAGTAGTGGCAAAGCTGCATATGGTTATTGCGGACCCTGATGAAAGTTATACAAGAGGGCTTTCGGAATACATTAATTTAAGACATTCTGCAAATTTTGCGGTAAGCTGCTTTACAAGGCTCGATTTCTTCACCGGTTATATGGAGCAGCAACCTTTGATTGATATCCTCATTATCAGTCCTGGTTTTTATGATGTAACCCTTTTTCCCCCTCAAATCAAACTTAAAGTAATGCTTTCTCCGGGTACCTTGACCCGTGAGTATCATGATTTTCAGATAATCAACAGGTATGGCACGGGAGAGAAAATGCTGAGTGAAATAGTGCATCTGCTTTCAAAGTCCAATCCTTACGATGTGCGGATTCCGTCATGTTCACAAAATACTGAAATTATTGGCGTATATTCGCCCGCCGGCGGTACCGGGAAAACTACTATTTCGGCAGCTTTATCAAAGCAATGCGCTGAGGTGGGTATTCGGCCGTTTTACTTAAATCTGGAAACCGTTCAGTCTACCGGGGTGTTTTTCAACTCATACAACAAAAGGAATTTTTCCTATGTTTTCTATTACCTTAAAGAAAAAAGCAGGAACCTTTCCTTTAAGATGGACGGGATTAAAGACACAGAGGACGGAGTACAGTATTTCAGCCCCCCGGAAAGCACGATGGAATATGATGAGATTAGCCCCGATGAATTGGATCAGCTTCTGGGGGGAATAAAGGAAATGGGATGCTACGATTATATTTTCATTGACATGTCAAGTAATCTCGACACGAAAAACTACCGAATCCTGGGTCTGTGTGACCATGTGGTTTTGGTCACTTTACAGGAAACAATTGCGCTGCACAAATGCAAAATGCTTTTAAATGAGCTTGCTAAGCTTGACAATGCCGGCAAAGGCAATATAACTGATAGATTTATCGCAATTGTCAATAGATACAAGGATGGGGCAGGGAATATCGTGAACCAGATAGAGGGGCTGCCTTTTTCCGTATGGGTTCCTGAATACACCAGGGCATTTGTCAGCGAGGGGGGAGGGCTTGTAATAGACGATGATAACTTCAGGAAGTCTATTGGCAGGCTGATAGATAAGATTGGGGCAAATGAGGTATAACCAATGGATGATAACGAAAAGGCCATGATTATAGATAACATGAAGAAAGAAATAAGAGAAGGGCTGGATCTAAAAAGAGAAATCACTGATGAAGATATAAATGAACTGATAACAGACAAGGTTTTTGAAGAGGCCAAGCTCCGGCCAATGAGCATCAAGGATAAAAAGGAGTTTATTTCGGCAATATTCAATTCCATACGGAAGCTTGATATATTACAGCCTCTTATTGATGATAAGTCCATAACAGAAATAATGGTAAACGGTGCGGATAGTATCTTTGTTGAAAAGCAAGGAAGGACATACAGAATGGAAGATACTTTTGAAAGCCGGCAGAAGTTGGAGGACGTTATACAATCTATTGTCTCAAAGGTTAACAGAGTTGTTAATGAAGCTTCTCCTATAGTAGATGCCAGACTCGGGGATGGGTCCAGAGTAAACGTGGTGCTGCCCCCTATTGCATTGAACGGTCCTATTCTTACCATCAGGAAGTTCCCCGAAAGGCCGATATCCATGCAGAATTTAATTAAATGGGGATCGATAACTGAGGAGGCAGCAGAAGTATTAGAAAGGATGGTAAAGGCAAAGTACAACATATTTATATGCGGGGGCACCGGTTCGGGTAAAACTTCGTTTCTTAATGCTCTATCAGACTTTATTCCTGAGGATGAGCGTATTGTTACTATTGAAGATAGTGCAGAGCTGCAAATAATGAATATCAAAAACATAGTAAGACTGGAGACCAGAAATGCAAACACCGAGGGGAAAGGAGAGATAACCATAAGGGATCTTATAAGGACATCTTTAAGAATGAGGCCTGAGAGAATAATTGTTGGAGAAGTAAGGGGGGCTGAAGCCCTGGATATGCTTCAGGCAATGAATACGGGTCATGATGGTTCAATATCCACGGGACACGGAAACTCTACCAGGGATATGCTCTCACGCTTGGAAACGATGGTACTGAGCAGTTCCATAATGCCAATGGAAGCCATAAGACAGCAAATCTCTTCAGCTGTTGATATAATGATACACCTTTCAAGATTCAGGGATAAGACGAGGAAAGTGGTGGAGATAGTGGAGGTAGCAGACTGCGTAAAGGGAATTATTGGACTTAACCCGCTTTTTGTGTTTAAAGAGGAAGAAAATCAATCGATAGAAAAAGTCGAAGGACGACTTTACAGGACCGAAAACAATATGAAAAATCTGTTCAAATTCAAAATGGCCGGGTTGAATGGGTTTATATGAGGTGATTTCTATGCAATTAACAAGTAGAAAAAACATAGCAAATACAAACTCTCCGATTGACTATGACTTATATCGGATGACAGGCGGGGAAAGACTTGCATGTATTGCCGGTGCGTCTATTACTATATTTGCCGTAGGTTACATTTTTTATAGGAGCATTATACTGTCGCTGCTTTTAATACCATTCTCCCTTCTGTATCCGGGATTCAAAACAAAACAGATAATTATTAAAAGAAAAGCTGAACTCAATCTTCAATTCAGGGAGGCTCTTTACTCTCTGGCGTCTTCACTGTCGGCAGGGAAATCAATAGAGGCTGCCTTCAGAGATGCGCAGAAAGAGCTTTCCATACAGTATCCCGATGATGATACATATATATTAATTGAACTTGAACAAATAAATAGAAGAATCGAAATGAATGAGACCATAGAGGGGGCCTTGACCGATTTTGCCGATAGGTCCCATTTGGAGGATATCATGAATTTTACTGATGTTTTTTCAATATGCAAGCGCACTGGAGGCAACCTGATTCAAGTAGTAAAAAATGCTTCTGAAATAATAAGTGAGAAAATCGATATTAAACAAGAGATAAATGTGCTTCTTACGGAAAAAAGACTGGAATATAAAGTACTTAATCTAATGCCGATACTAATTGTGCTGTTGCTTTCCACCAGTGCCGAGGAATTTATGGTCCCTGTATTTTCAGAGCCTCTTGGCAGGGCGGCGATGACCTTTTCGCTGATACTTTTTGCACTTGCCTTTGTGATATCGAAAAAAATCATGGATATTGAGGTATAGCTTATGCTGCTGATATTTATAACTGAAATAATGATTTTTGGGTTCCTCTATTTTCATGCAAGAAACAAATATGAAGATTTTGGGGGAACAACAAATAAAAAAGACTATTTATCTGTGATTATCATGCCCGTTGCTTTATTAATAACAGATAAGCTTTTTTCAGGACGGTTCAGTGCTTACGAAAGGAAGCTGAGCACAAAGTTGTCGGAGCTATACGGAATCAGGGATATAAAGAACAGGCTCAAAATTCATATTGCTCGAAAGATAATGCATATGGTCATTGCTTTTCTGGCAGTTACTTTATTGGGAGTTCTGGCGGACAAGCCCGACACAGGATATGCAGTATTTGCTTCTATGGTGCTGACAGCTGTATACTGTGCTGAAGACAGGATATTGGATGAAAAGATTAAAAAAAGAAACTTCTGCATTCAATTCGATTTTCCGGATTTTCTTAACAAGTTAGTGCTTCTGATAAATGCAGGAATGACTGTGCCCAGGGCTTGGGAGAAAATCGTGAAGGACAGGGTAAATATGACCCCGCTTTACCAGGAACTTAATACAACTTATATCGAGATAAGAAATGGAAAGCCCGAAACTGCGGCCTATGAGGATTTTGCACGACGTTGCAGAGTAAAGGAAATAACCAAGTTTATAAGTGCAATTATACAAAACCAGAGAAAGGGGAATAGCGAGATTATTACTTTGCTGAAGCTCCAATCAAATGAATGTTGGCAGCTTAGAAAGAGTATGGCAAAAAGACTTGGGGAAGAGGCTTCCACCAAGCTGGTACTCCCTTTGATGATAATGTTTTTAGGGATACTTGTGATTGTAGTGATCCCTGCTGTTATGCAGTTAAAGTATTTATAGATACGAGATACGAGATACGAGGAGATCCGGGTATTCCTTTCAGGCAAAGCTAAGGGATTAAGAATATCTTCAAAGCGCTGCTTAAATACTAGTGTCTATACATGTCGTGAAAAGAATTATCATTACAAAATTAGTTGATGCGTCTATTTTTGTACTATCAAATATGTATTTTTCACGACATATGAATGGAGGGAAATGTTTCGTGCCATTTGAATTAGATGTAATTTGTTTGGCATGAAGCATGTAGTACCATAGAGTTTTGTCCTATGGATTAATAATATGAAGGAGGCAGTAAAATGTTAAAGATTTTAAAAGGATTAATAATGGAAGAGGACGGTATAAGTACGGTAGAGATTGTAGTTATTATTGCAATACTTGTAGGAATAGCATTGCTTTTCAGAAAATCGATAACTGCGTATGTGACCAAGGTGATCAGTAATTTCATCGATACTGCGCCAAGTGTGGAAGAGATTGAAAATGCAGCGCCGGTACCAACAGATTAATGATAATTCTCCCCTGCGGAGGTGGTGATAACCGGTGAGGCGCGAATATGAAAGAGGAAGCTATACGATAGAAGTATCCATAGTGTTTGCGATGGTTGTACTTGCAATTTTCGCCCTTTTGTTCACGTTTCTGTACATGCAGCAGAAGTCATGTCTTATCAATGCGGTCTCATTTGCCGCCCAACAGGGGGCTGAACTTTGGACGGATAGCAGGAGGGGCATGGAGGATGGTAAGGCGGATATGGACAAAACTGAAGACCCGCTAAGTTATCGGGTTTTTAACAACCTGCTGTTTTCAAATAAAATATATGAGGGGCATTTTGAGAAAGTGGCTGCTGCAGACGGAAAATCAAAGCTAATATTAAAAATGGATACTGGTGATGATTTGCCCGGGCAAAAAATCTCAAAGATTGGCGAAGCGCTGAGCGGAAGAATTGAAAACACAGTGCTTAAACCCAAAAACACCAGAGTAAAGATTACATTCTCAAACAGTGTCTTAAAAGGAAGGCTCACTGTTGAAATCATTCAGGAGATTAAAGTTCCCTTTGGCGGTATTAAGCGATTTTTTGACGGAAAAGATACGTTGACCCTGCGTGCCGAATCAATGGCAGAAGTAACAGAACCTGAAGAGTATATAAGGAATGTAGACTTTGCAATAGAACTGTCCCGGAGACTGGGTGAAGAACTTGATCTGAAGGGACTTATAGAAATGGTAAGGTCCAAAGGGAAGGAATAGGCCTGTTAGTATAGGGGGGTAAACTGATGTATCTTCGGAAGGGCTGCAGCAGACAAGAAAGAGGGGCAATTACAGTATTTCTGGCAATAGTATTTACGTCCCTTATAATTTTCGCTGGGGTGATAATAGATATTGTAAGGATTGCAGCCGCCGAGAGGAAGGTTCAAAGCATACTTAACTCCTCCGCCAGGTCTGTATTAGCGGGCTATGACAGCGAGCTTACAGGCAGCTATGGAATATATGGAATCAATGTTACAGCCGACGGTATAAAGGATGACTTTTATCGATATGTCAGTGTAAATATTAAAGAGCGCCATGAGGGGATAAGCTTCATAGATATTAAGGTGGATCGTGAAGATGTGGAAATACAAGGCTTGGATGGCTTGCTTAAAGATGACATCTTCAAAAAGCAAATTCAGGAGTATATGAAGTATAGAACACCGATTAAGATTGCGGAGACTCTGATAGAGCAATTTAAAAATATCAGGCTGGACAAAAAGGTTGACTTTGCAAATGGGGAAAAAGTTACCAGGGATAAGGCCAGGGAGCTCAGGATTAAAACAAATGAGGTAAATGCAAAACTTGAAGGTATTAAGAAAAAAATTACGGATTTAAGCGCGGAAAAGCTTGAAGAAATAAAGGATGAACTTTCAGAAGTTTTAACGATCAGCAATCTGATATATGGAGCGAATGGTGAGGGCCTTCTTGATGAATATATTCAAAGCAGGGAGGAAACAAACAATAAAGCAAGGCAGGGTGAATGCATAGAAAACAGATCTGAGGAGTTTGGCGGTGTAAAGGAAAACTGTGAAAGCCTTGCGCCGGAGCTTCAAAAATGCCTGGCAGAAGTAGATAAAACTCTTTTTATAGTAAAACCCCTTCAAAAGGAGTTGAAACTTCTGAATGAGGAGCTTGACGACCTGAAGGATGATTTGGAAAAACTAAGAAAGAAGCTGTCAAAGATAGAGAAGGATGATGATTCTTTTTCCGAGGAAGCAGACAGTATAAGGGATGAGATGGATGATATCGGGGACGAAATGGATAGAGTTGAAGGCAAGATAGAGCAGCTTGAATCCAGAATAGAAAATGAAGTATATGAACTGAAAAAGAGGTATGAAAGGTTTTCCCTAAAGGGCTATACCCTAAAAGGAGAGGCTGTGCAGCTGGCTGATAAAAAGGCAGAAGAGCTGAAAAAATCAATTAATAAAATAAAAGAAAGTATAGAAAAGTCACTATTAAGAAGAATAGAAAAAAACTGGCTGGTTACAGCTGAAGAGCTTGCTGACAGTAATTTTACTGTCAGTGAGGATTTCGGTTTAATGGACGAAGAAGTTCAATATTATTCATCAATGCATGAAGAAGATGCTGAGAAAAGCAACGATATAATACTAAAGAACCTGGAGAAACTTGAAAAGTCTGTCAAAGGAGCGGCAATATACGGGATTGAAAAAATAAACACAATTGAATATGTTATGGATAAATTTACTTTTCTTACCTCTAAAACGGAGAGGGACCATTACTTTAAAAAAGGTGAGGTTGAATATATTATTAGCGGGGCTGATACAAAAGAGACATATACAACGTTAAATAATACCGAATATTATGTGATCACAAATGTGCTTTTGCAGGTATGGGCCCTGAGATTTGCCATAGATGCTATAGATAGCTTTATAAGCAGTGCCATAATATTTCCACCCCAAAGATTAGCCTTTGCTCTTGCTGAGGGCGCTCTGGATTCATGCCTGGATGTATTTAATATGCTTAATGGCGAGGGAGTGGCCATTTGTCCTAAAAGCTTTACATCAGTGAAACTAAAGTATTCAGACCATCTGAAACTATTGCTTCTTATGAAGCCGGAGGAAGAAATACTAAGAAAAGCAAAACAGCTTATGCAAATAAATATTAAACAGCTTGTAGATGCAAAGACAGGACAAGAAAGATCAGATTTCAGGTTGGGTGACTATAGCACTGTTATATCAGCTGCTGTAAAGGCCAAGGTAAATCTTTTCTTCCTTCCGCTGCTTAAGGTTGACAAATTAATGCCCGGCAGCTTTGAAGAAGGAAGGTATATTATACGCAAACAAATATATATGGGTTACTAATGGTTAAACTCACAACATTTGCGGAAAATGCAATGCTGCAAATTTGTGAAAAAAGTTAAGGCGCTAGGGTGAGAATAATTGCGTAGATATTATAGTAATTCACGTTCTAAGGGTTCGATAACAGTAGAGGCATGTGCAATACTTCCAATTTTTCTTAGTACGTTTTTCCTTTTACTTTTCCTGGTTAAGTTTACATGTACCGGAATGTTGCTTGATTACGCTGTGAATGAAACAGCAAAGGAAATCGCTGCAGCCATATATCCCCTGTCCTTTATCAATGAAATTGAAGATGAAAAAATAGAAGAGTTCGGAGATGCAAGAATACCGACAATTGAGGAGGAGCTTAAAAAGCTTGGACAACAGACCAATTGCGGCGGCTCCGGCAGTATTCTGAATGTTATTATATCAGAGGATTTAAAAGGGGCAGATGTTGCTAATGCATTGGAAGGCATACTTAAGGATTATCGCAAGGGAATTATTGGGAGCATAGTAGATATAATAAAGCCGTCATACTGGGATATGAAATCTGCTGCTAAATATATGATTGCTGATTCCCTTATTAGAAAGCACCTGGGAAATCCCATAATAAATAAGGATAATATAAGGCTCCGAGTTGTAGAATTTCCTCAGGGCAAAGAAGAATACAATGCAAGGTCAAGCAGTGATTTGTATAAGAGCTTTAGGCTTGTTCCGGGAAAGGATTTCGACAGTGATGATGTTGTGCTGCAGGTTGAATACGATTATAGGATAAAACTCCCCTTTATTAAGGCTTTTAATGTAAAAATGGTGCATTCAGCTGTGGAGAGGGCATGGATCAATGGCAGCTTCGGGGTGCTGACAGAGAAGGACGAGGGGCTGAATCTTGAACCTGAAGCAAATATAGTATTTATAACGAGGACGGGTATCCGATATCATAAGGAAAGCTGTCGGTATCTTAGAAAAAGCAAGATTCCAATAGAAATAGAAGGGGCAAAAAAAGGAGGCTACACCCCATGTAAAGTGTGCAAGCCCCCTAATTAGGGACAAGGAGAGTTTATGGGGAATGATTTTCTATATAACAATGCAAGGATGATATCATATTTTGCGGTCATCCTCCTGCTTATCGCGGCCTCGATTGTTGATATCAGGGAGCATAGGATACCTGACAAACTGGTGTTGACAGGGGCCATTGCAGGGTTGATCCTCTCATCGGCTGGTCCGCCGGGGGGACTTTTAAACAGCTTTGTGGGAGGCACAAGTGCCGTAATCATATTTCTGTTGATCTATTGTATTACGAGGGGTGGCATTGGGTTTGGAGATGTAAAACTCTTCGGATGTACAGGAGTATATCTGGGATTGGAGAATGTTGTTTCCGTAATGTTAATTGCTACGGTTTTGAGCGGCTTATACGGCATAGTTCTAATATGTATAAACCGTGATAATAAGGGGCGGGAGCTGCCTTTTGCACCTTTTATATTAATTGGGACCTTGGTTGTCATAGTTTTTTAAATTCTACTTGTTGCTGCAATAACAATGTATATCAACTCACACGGTATAAGATTTGGACAGAATCAGAGTTTGATATACAAATCGGGAGGTTATATAATGAATAAAGATTCCGGGTTGTCTTTTGAATACGGCTACGAAAATGACTCCAACTACAGTTACCTGGTGTTGAAGATCAATGATTATGCAAAACTTCTGAATCACCAGATAGAGATAATTTGCCAAAATCCGAACCCTGCATTTGTTCCTTTTCATATTCGGCGTGAAAATGATAATACAAGGATATATTATAATATCACATCCAAAATATCTCTTGCGCAATATCTGGAGAGAAAAACCCTTAACAGAAAAGAACTTTTGGATTTGCTGAGGAACATAATAAAAAACTTAATGCTGCATTCAAACTACTTGTTAGACCTTTCGGGCTTCATAATTGATTTGGACTTTATTTATATCAATCCTGCAACAGCAGAGGTTTCACTTGTATATACTCCATCCCCGGGCGGCAGGGATATTATGAAGGTTCTCAGTATTTTCCTGAAGGATCTTGTAGTAAACTCAGCCAATGTTGATGATGATTCCAATGACAATTACATTCAGAGGATATTGAGTTATCTGAAATCGGATTTATTCAGTCTTTATGATTTTAACAGGTTGATTGTTGATTTGAGAAATAGCGGCGGATTATACGAATACAGAGAATGGGCTGCAAAGGAAGGATCTGAAGCAAGTATTGGTATTCACAATAGTGAAATGCCTAAAGATAAAGCTTACAAGCATAATGAGAAAAACAGGAATATACGAAGCATAGTGCAGCTGCAGCTGTTTATTATAACAGTTGCAGCTGCACTATGCCTATTTATGGTATCTCGCAAGACTGGGGACGGGATATCCATATCAGGAGTATTGATTATTGCAGGGGCTTTGGATGTTTTAGCAATGAGAAGGATAACGGCAAAGGTTGATGAGGGAACAATGGCGGGTAAAGGACGGCAAGAAACCATAAATCAATATGATATTCCAACCCGGAAAGAAATGAGAAGCAATATGAGAAGCCATAATGATGTTCAAAGCCAGCCCCGTAATTTTAATAAGGAAGGCCTCAGGGAAGGGGTTTTAGCTCATAATGCATTGAAAGCCTATGATACTGTCATGATCACGGATATTTCCGAGGGCAATCATCCATTCCTTGAAGGCGTAGGGGAGAATATCGGTGAAAGAATAATAATCAACAAGGATAAATTTATAATAGGGAGATTGGACAGTATGGTCGACTATGCCGTGCAGGACAATACCATAGGCAAACTTCATGCAGAAATATCTGTAACTGAAGGGAATTATTATGTCAGGGATCTTAATTCCAAAAATGGAACCTACATTAATAATGTAAGGATTCCCAGCAATAAGGAATGGGAAATAAAGGGAAATGACAGGGTAAGGCTATCAAATTATGAGTATATTTTCAGACAAAGGGAAGTACAGTGAAAACATATGATGGGGGCAGAAGCGTTGAAAATTAATTACATATATCTATTTATCGGGTTTTCAACTCTAATCTTAAACATTGCACTTACTTTTCATATTATCAAAAAGTGTACAGGCACGTACAGCAGGGGAAGTCATAGCTGCGACGATGTAATTACATTCAGACTTTCAAGGGAAAACAATGCTGAAGGTATTACTACCGAAGCGCTTCCTTGTGATGATACCATACCCTTGAATAAAAACAATGTGCAGCGGGGAGACGAAGCATGAAAATCGGGGATATATTAAACGGAAAGTATAGGATTGAAAAGTTACTGGGCAAGGGCGGAACTGGATTTGTCTACTTATGCACCAATATTGAGCTTGAAAACAAATGGGCCGTAAAACATATACCGGCTGAACGTATAAACATCAAAACCATATCAGAAATTGAGATACTTAAGAGGCTTTACCATCTCAGCCTTCCAAAGATTATAGATGTTTTCCGCAATGAACAGGGACTTTTCATAGTTGAAAGCAACATAGAAGGAATTGCGTTGGACAAGCTGCTGGTGCAATATGGCAGCTTCGGACCGGACAGGGTTGTCAGCTGGTTCATGGAGTTGTGCGATATACTGAAGTATTTGCACAGTGTCAGGCCAAGGCCCATTATATATAGGGACATGAAGCCTGCTAATATTATTTTGACCCAGGGCAATAGACTGGTGCTGGTTGACTTTGGAATATCGCAGGAGCTTTGCAGATACGCATCAAAGGATAGCTTTCTTGCAGGAACCAATGCATATGCTGCTCCGGAGCAATTAATCAAGGGTGGAAAAACAGATCAAAGAACAGATATATATAATCTGGGGGCAACAATGTATCAATTGCTGAATGGGGGCCTGCCCAAAAGGAAGTATGCCGGTTCAAGGTTTAATAAGGATAAGTATGCAGCAAGGATTAACGGAATAATCACAAAGTGTATGGAAAGCAATCCGGAGGACAGGTACCAAAGAGTGACGGATATACAGCAGGAGCTTAGACTTGTAAAAAATGCGCTTCTAGTGAATAAGGCAAGGCAGGGACTTGTTTTTAAGCTTGAAGCGGTTCTAATTGTAATACTGTCTATAGTATCCTATTTTACGGCAGTGATGGGGATAATGGGCAGCAATCTTAACAATTAGCTGGATATATGTACCGTGATTCTGATATAATATTAATAGAGGTGGGAAACTATGGAGGAAAAGGTATTTGACTTACTGGCTCAGCTATATAATGAAATAAAGAGCATAAAAGCCAATATGGCTACGAAAGACGATATCAAAAGGCTTGAGGGTGCACTATTCAGATTTGAGAACAATGCAGAACGCAAATTCGATGCACTTTTTGATGGATATTCACAAAATACAGAAGCTATTTATGAGCTGCGCAGAGATATCGAACACCTTAAAGCAATTGTTGAACAACATGAGGTTAAGTTAAAAATAGTAAAATAAAAACAAACAGTATCTATGTTATTAAGGTTAAATTATCTTACATAAAATCTACTGATACGCTGAACAACTACAAATGCGGAGAAATATGGGTATAATTCGGGATTTAAAGGTTTAAGACAGTTTTGACAATCTTAAATCTTTTTGTTTTATGCAAAATCTATACCAAATTTCAAAGTTAATGCTTGACAGTCATATATTGGTATGTTAACATTATATATTGCATTGTAGAAGTAAATTCTTTACAAAGTTCGATGTGTTTGTATAAGGATAGTTTAAAAAGGTAATATTAAAACAAGTATGCTTTAGTCACACGAACAAACCAAAAGCGCTGTTTTTTCAGGGATTTTTTGCTTTTGGCTATTTTAATTTATTTAAATTTAAGGGGTGAAGGACTTTATGCTGGTACATCCAATCTCTGCCGGAAGAAACCAGAGGATTAGCTACTCAAGAATCGACGAAGTAATGGATATGCCTAATCTGATCGAAGTGCAGAAAAACTCCTATAATTGGTTCCTGGAGGAAGGTCTTAAGGAGGTTTTCAGCGACGTTTCACCAATTCAGGACTACACAGGTAATCTTATTTTGGAATTTGTTGACTACTCATTGGATGGGAAACCGAAATATTCAGTTGAAGAATGCAAGGAAAGAGATGTTACATATTCTGCACCTTTAAAAGTCAAAATCAGACTTATTAACAGGGAGACCAATGAGGTCAAAGAGCAGGAAGTTTTTATGGGCGATTTTCATTTAATGACGGACACAGGCACTTTTATAGTTAACGGAGCGGAAAGAGTTATAGTAAGCCAGTTGGTAAGGTCACCGGGGGTTTATTATTCGGAGACTATCGACAAGTCGGGAAAGAGGCTGCATTCAAGTACCGTAATACCTAATAGGGGCGCTTGGTTGGAGTATGAGACAGATTCTAACGATATATTCTGGGTAAGAATTGACAGAACGCGTAAAATTCCGGTAACAATACTGTTAAGAGCTTTAGGTTTTGGTACAGATGAGCAAATTATCAGCATATTGGGAGAGGATGAAAGAATAAAGGCCACTTTACAGAAAGACGGAACAAAGTCCGAGGAGGAAGGACTAATAGAAGTATATAAACGCTTGAGACCTGGAGAGCCCCCAACCGTTGAAAGCGCCAGATCTCTCCTTGAAGTGCTGTTTTTTGATGCCAAGAGATATGATCTTGCTAAATTCGGCAGATATAAGTTTAATAAGAAGCTGGGTCTCATTCAGAGACTTACCGGACAAAAGCTCGGGGAAGAAGTAGTCGACCCTAGAACAGGAGAAATTCTTGCGGAGGCGGGCGAGAAAATTACGAGGGATAAAGCTGCAATTATTCAAAACTCCGGCATCAATGAAGTATATGTTGCAAGTGAGGATAGGATAATCAAGATATTAGGCAACAACACCGTAGATATAAATAAATATCTGGACTTTAATGTATCAGATCTTAATATAAAAGAATTTGTCAATCTTTCGGTGTTAAAGGAGATACTTCAAAAATACAGCGAGGAAAACGAGATTAAGGAAGAAATAAAGAACAGGATTAAAGATCTTATATCGAAGCATATTTTAATTGATGATATAGTAGCTTCAATCAACTATAATATAAACCTTGCCTACGGCATTGGAAATACTGATGATATAGATCATTTGGGCAACAGGAGGCTTAGATCTGTAGGGGAACTCCTGCAGAACCAGTTTAGAATAGGTTTGTCAAGGATGGAGAGAGTGGTTAAGGAAAGAATGACCATCCAGGATATTGATGTTGTCACACCGCAGCAACTTGTTAATATCAGGCCCGTCGCTGCGGCTATCAAGGAGTTCTTTGGAAGTTCTCAGCTTTCGCAGTTCATGGACCAGACAAACCCTCTTGCCGAACTTACCCATAAAAGGAGATTATCTGCACTTGGACCGGGGGGACTGTCCAGAGAAAGGGCAGGATTTGAGGTAAGGGATGTGCACCATTCCCATTATGGCAGAATGTGTCCCATAGAAACTCCTGAAGGACCGAACATAGGCCTTATAGGTTCCTTGAGCACCTATGCAAAAATAGACGAATACGGATTTATAGAGACACCTTACAGGCTTGTCAAGACTGACGACAATGGAGAAAAATATGTAACTGACGAAATAGTTTATCTTACTGCCGACGTAGAGGACGAGTATGTAATTGCCCAAGCAAACGAACCCCTTGATGAAGAGGGGAGATTCGTAAACAGAAGGGTTACTGCAAGAGATGCTAACGAGATTGTCATAGTGCCAAATACTGAAGTCGAATATATGGATGTATCTCCCAAACAAGTGGTATCAGTTGCTACTGCCATGATACCCTTTCTTGAGAATGACGATGCAAACAGAGCATTGATGGGTTCTAACATGCAGCGTCAGGCTGTCCCGATTATCAAGCCTGATTCACCGATAATAGGTACAGGTATGGAATATAAATCTGCAAGGGATTCGGGAGTAATAGGCCTTGCAAAGAATGATTGCGTTGTTGAGAAGGTAAGTGCCGATGAAATTGTTATGAGGAATAACATAGGGGAGAGGGAGAGATATAAGCTTCTGAAGTTTATGCGTTCCAACCAGGGGACTTGTATAAATCAGAAACCTGTTGCTAAAAGAGGTGAGGTACTTAAAAAAGGCGATATCATTGCAGACGGACCTTCAACGGATATGGGAGAAATCGCTCTGGGAAGGAATGTATTAATAGGATTTATGACTTGGGAGGGTTATAACTACGAAGATGCCATACTCATCAGTGAAAAGCTCGTAAAAGAAGATATCTTCACTTCCATACATATTGAGGAATATGAAGCTGAAGCAAGGGATACCAAGCTTGGCCCTGAAGAAATAACCAGAGATATACCAAATGTCGGAGAAGAAGCCCTGAAAGACCTGGATGAAAGAGGTATCATCAGAATTGGTGCAGAGGTAAGGGCGGGAGATATAATGGTTGGGAAGGTGACCCCGAAAGGAGAAACCGAGCTTACCGCAGAGGAAAGGCTTTTAAGGGCAATATTCGGAGAGAAGGCGCGAGAAGTAAGAGATACTTCCCTAAGGGTACCCCATGGCGAATCCGGTATTATTGTTGATGTAAAAGTCTTTACGAGAGAAAACGGAGATGAACTCCCTCCCGGGGTTAATCAGTTGGTGAGATGCTATATTGCACAAAAAAGAAAGATATCCGTAGGTGACAAAATGGCAGGACGCCATGGAAACAAGGGTGTTATCTCAAGAGTGCTTCCGGAAGAGGATATGCCATTTTTGCCTAACGGGACGCCCCTTGAGATAGTATTGAATCCTTTAGGTGTGCCCTCCCGTATGAATATCGGGCAGGTCCTTGAAGTTCACCTTGCACTTGCAGCAAAAGCGTTGGGGTGGAAGATTGCAACCCCGGTATTTGACGGTGCAAGAGAGGATAGTATAATTGAGACCATTGAATGTGCCAATAAGGTTCTGCAAACAAAGAAAAACCTCAGGATAATCAAGGAAAAGATACTCCTTAACAATAAACTGACGGAAAATGAAACATCCGGAGTAGAGCAGCTCGCAGAACCGGATAAACCGGATATAGGGTTTGAGATCAAGGAAAACACGGAGATAATTCACGAACTTTTGAAGCATGAAATATTCAGTATTGACAGCAGGCTGGCATCTATTAAGGAAATGATACTCTCTTCCGATATCACGGAATTGGATACAGTTGAAGAAGTATTAAAGGTATTTGGTGAGACTCCCGTTGATGGGATTGAATTGAATCAAACGGGGAAAGTGAAGTTAAGGGATGGGCGTACCGGAGAATATTTTGACAATGAAATTACGGTAGGCTATATGTATATACTTAAGCTTCTGCATCTTGTAGACGATAAGATACACGCAAGATCAACAGGTCCATATTCTTTGGTAACACAGCAACCCCTTGGCGGAAAAGCACAGTTTGGGGGTCAGAGGTTTGGAGAAATGGAAGTTTGGGCCCTGGAAGCTTACGGTGCCTCCCATACCTTGCAGGAAATACTGACAGTGAAATCTGACGATGTAGTAGGAAGAGTCAAAACTTATGAATCTATTGTCAAAGGTGAAAATATACCGGAGCCCGGTGTGCCTGAATCCTTCAAGGTTCTAATTAAAGAGCTTCAGAGTCTTGCCCTTGATGTAAAGGTTCTGACCGAGGAAAATGAAGAGATAACTATCAGGGAATCAGTCGAAGAGGATGTTGAAGATATCGGCTCTGATATGGAAATCAGAGAAGATATGGATTTCACCAGCCTGTCATATAAAGGAGAAGAGAGAACAGAAGAGGACCTATATGAGGATTACGAATCAGAGGCTGAAGTGACGGAAGAATTCGAGGCCGATGTGGATTTTGACGAACTCCTTTTGAACGAAGATGAAGTTGAAGTTGAAGAGGATGAAGAAGAGTTTTAAAAATTTTTAAGAAGGGAGAGATACCTCCTTGTTTGAATTAAATAACTTTGAAGCAATCAGAATAGGTTTGGCGTCCCCGGAGAAGATTAGAGAGTGGTCGCGGGGAGAGGTGAAGAAGCCCGAGACAATAAATTACAGAACCCTAAAACCAGAGAAGGAAGGGCTTTTCTGTGAGAAAATTTTTGGTCCCACAAAGGATTGGGAATGCCACTGCGGAAAATATAAGAGAATCAGGTATAAAGGCATAGTATGTGACCGCTGCGGTGTTGAAATAACTAAAGCAAAGGTAAGAAGGGAAAGGATGGGACATATTGAGCTTGCTGCCCCTGTATCGCACATTTGGTATTTTAAAGGGATACCGAGCAGGATGGGCCTAATACTTGATATGTCGCCAAGGGCCCTGGAAAAGGTTTTATATTTTGCTTCATATATAGTAATAGATAGCGGTGATACTGCTCTTTCAAAAAAGCAACTTCTAAATGAAAAGGAACATAGAGAAAATGTTGAAAAATACGGCAACAGGTTTAGGGCAGGGATGGGAGCCGAAGCAATAAAGGAGCTTCTCCTGGAGATGGATCTTGACAAACTGTCAAAGGAGCTGAGGCAGGATCTCAAGGGCAGTACAGGACAGAAAAGACTTAGAACTGTCAGAAGGTTGGAAGTTGTAGAGGCCTTTAAGAATTCCGGGAATAAACCCGAATGGATGATCCTTGAGGCTATACCTGTAATACCGCCGGATTTAAGGCCGATGGTGCAGCTGGACGGCGGAAGATTTGCCACCTCAGATCTTAATGATCTCTATAGAAGGGTAATAAATAGGAATAATAGGCTTAAAAGGCTTTTGGATCTGGGAGCGCCTGATATAATTGTCAGGAATGAAAAAAGAATGCTTCAGGAAGCCGTTGATGCTCTTATTGACAACGGCAGGAGGGGCAGACCTGTAACAGGTCCCGGAAATAGACCGTTGAAATCCTTAAGTGATATGCTTAAAGGGAAGCAGGGTAGATTCAGGCAGAACCTGCTTGGGAAGCGTGTTGATTATTCAGGCCGTTCAGTAATAGTTGTAGGCCCGGAGCTGAAGTTATTCCAATGCGGCTTGCCTAATGAAATGGCATTGGAGCTGTTCAAGCCCTTTGTAATGAAGAAGCTTGTAAATGATGGACTGGCCCATAATATAAAAAGTGCGAAACGAATGGTTGAAAGAGTCAAACCGGAAGTCTGGGATATACTTGAAGAGGTAATCGGTGAGCATCCGGTGCTCTTAAACCGTGCTCCAACGCTGCACAGACTTGGTATTCAAGCTTTTGAACCTGTGCTTGTACAAGGGAGGGCACTAAAAATTCATCCATTGGTGTGTACAGCATACAATGCTGACTTTGACGGGGACCAGATGGCCGTTCACGTACCTTTATCCGTGGAAGCGCAAGCAGAAGCGAGATTTCTTATGCTGTCTGCCAATAATATTCTGGCTCCAAAGGATGGAAGACCGGTTGTCAGTCCAACCCAGGATATGGTTATGGGTATATATTATCTTACTATATACGTTCCGGGGCGGAAGGGCGAGGGCAAAATATTTGCAGATCTGGACGAAATGCTTATGGCTTATCAGTTAAGAGAAATTTCTGTTCATGCAAAGGTAAAGGTAAGGATAAAAAAAGAGATTGACGGCAGGATAGTAAGCATGCTTGTAGAAAATACAGTCGGAAGGTTTATATTCAATCAATCAATACCCCAGGATCTTGGTTTTGTTGAAAGGAATACAGAAGAGGATATGTTCCTGTTGGAGCTTGATCCCAGAGATGCGGGGGGGAATTTAAAACCTATAGACAAGTCACTTCTGGGGAAAATAGTTGATAAATGCTATAGAATACATGGAAATACAAATACTGCAATTGTATTGGATGAAATTAAGAGATTAGGCTTCCAGTACTCAACAAGGGGTGCGGTTACAATAAGTATTTCCGATATGGATATACCAAGCGCTAAGAATGTTTTGCTTTCAAAAGCAGACGAGAGAGTAGACAAAATTGAAAAGATGTATAGAAGAGGCCTAATATCCAACGAGGAAAGATATGAGCAGGTAATAGAAACCTGGAAGGTAGCTACGGAGGATATAACAGATGCATTGATGAATAACCTGGATAGGCTTAATCCCGTATATATGATGGCCAGTTCCGGCGCGAGGGGCAGCGTAAACCAGATTAAGCAGCTGTGCGGCATGAGAGGCCTTATGGCAGATACCTCCGGAAGAATTATTGAAATTCCTATAAAAGCCAATTTCCGTGAAGGCCTTGATGTATTGGAGTTTTTTACTTCCACCCATGGTGCAAGAAAGGGGTTGGCGGATACAGCATTGCGTACTGCCGACTCTGGATACCTGACAAGACGCCTTGTTGACGTAAGTCAGGATGTTATAGTCAGAGAAGAAGACTGCGGAACAGATGAGGGTTTGATTGTAAGTGAAATAAAAGATGGGAACGAAGTAATTGAAGGATTAAAAGACAGACTTGTGGGCAGGTATTCCAATGCTGATATATTGCATCCCGAGACGGGGGAAGTATTGGTTAAAAAGAACGAGCTTATAACAGAGAGAATAGCCGATACTATTGTCAAGCTGGGAATAAAAAAGGTTCCTATAAGATCAGTGCTTACCTGTCGCTCAAAATATGGAGTATGTACCAAGTGCTACGGAATAAACCTTGCAACGGGTGATTTAGTAAATATAGGAGAAGCAGTAGGAATAATTGCAGCTCAGTCGATTGGGGAACCCGGTACACAGCTTACGATGAGGACCTTCCACACCGGAGGCGTTGCGGGTGATGATATAACACAAGGTCTTCCAAGGGTTGAAGAGCTTTTTGAAGCAAGAAAACCTAAAGGACTTGCAATAATATCTGAAATCTCAGGCGTCGTTAAGATAATAGACCAGAGAAGGAAAAAGGATGCTGTAGTAATGGCCGATGACGGCGATGCCAGGACATATACCATTCCTTACGGCTCAAGGCTGAGAGTAGCAGATGGAGAGACAATAGAAGCGGGAGATGAGATCACAGAGGGCTCGGTTAATCCCCATGACATACTGAAGATTAAAGGCGTTGCCGGAGTTCAGACATATCTTCTTATGGAGGTGCAGAGGGTCTACAGACTCCAAGGTGTTGATATTGCGGATAAGCACATAGAGGTTATAGTCAGGCAAATGCTAAGAAAAGTCAAGATAGAAGAATCCGGAGATACAGATTTGCTTCCCGGCGGGCTCTTTGACATATTTAAATATGAAGAAGAAAATGCAAGAATAAGCGCTGAAGGGGGAGAAACGGCTTCAGGAAGGAGAGTGCTTCTGGGCATAACCAAGGCCTCTTTGGCAACCGACTCTTTCTTATCGGCCGCATCTTTCCAGGAAACAACAAGGGTTCTTACTGAGGCAGCAATAAAAGGAAAGATGGATCCTCTTGTAGGACTGAAAGAAAATGTCATAATCGGAAAACTTATTCCTGCAGGTACCGGGATGAAAAAATATTTAGATATATCAATAAAACCGGTAGAGACTATTGGATAAAAACTATTGACACATAATACAACAAATGCTAAACTAATTTAGTGCGTTATAGAGAACCATTACAATGGTTCTCTTATGCACCTTTTATCTGTTATTGCCCTGGCTATGACTGAAATGCAAAATCCTTAAGGGGTGGTTAAAATGCAGGAACTGAAAGCTTCGCGCAATAGGATAGTAGGGTTAAAACAAACAGTAAAGGCTGTGAAAAGCGGGGTTGTCAAAAAGGTATACATAGCGGAGAATGCCGAGGATTTTATTAAACAATCGGTACTTGATGCATGCAGGGATAAAAACCTGCAAATTATATATGTTGACAGCATGAAAGAACTGGGCAGTGCATGCGGTATAGGTATAGGTGCTTCAACGGCGGCGATTATATAGGGTTATTGCATATGTCTGCTCAGGAGCTCGTCAAATTTGCTCAGTGATTGATTCAAATTGTGTATGGCAGTGTTTGATAATTGTCAGACCTGTACATGATAAATAATACAAGGAGGTGCATTTATGCCTACAATTAGCCAGTTAGTTAGGAAAGGCAGAGAGAAGGTTGAATACAAATCAGCCGCACCGGCATTGAAGGAAAGCCCGCAAAAAAGGGGGGTATGCACTGTAGTAAAAACTACAACACCAAAGAAGCCTAACTCTGCATTAAGGAAAATTGCCAGAGTGAGGCTTACAAATGGTATTGAAGTGTCAGGCTACATCCCCGGAATCGGCCATAACCTGCAGGAGCACAGTGTTGTTCTTATCAGGGGCGGCAGGATCAAGGACCTTCCCGGTGTAAGGTACCACATAGTAAGAGGTACCCTGGATGCTGCCGGTGTTGCTAACAGAAAGCAAGGCAGATCAAAGTACGGTGCTAAAAGGCCAAAGAAATAATATTGTGCGAGTTATTTAGCATCGGCTTTTAGCCCATGCTTAAAATAGATTATGCACAACGGCAGTGATTCACTTAAACTGTCGAGTACCGATGATATTAAAGAATATTAAGGAGGGAAGCATAGTGCCAAGAAGAGGACATATATCCAAAAGAGACGTTTTGCCGGACCCACTATACAATGATAAGATAGTTACAAAGCTTATCAATAATGTTATGTATGATGGAAAGAAGAGTACCGGGCAGAGAATCGTTTACGGTGCCTTTGAAATAATCAGGGAAAAGACGGGCAAAGATCCCCTTGGGGTATTTGAAACTGCAATGAATAATATTATGCCTGTTTTGGAAGTAAAGGCGAGAAGAATCGGCGGAGCCACTTATCAGGTTCCTATAGAAGTAAGGCCCGATAGGAAACAAGCGTTAGGAATGAGATGGCTGATTGAATTCTCCAGAAAAAGAGGAGAAAAAACAATGAGAGAAAGATTGGCCGGAGAACTTTTAGACGCTGCTAACAATACAGGCAACAGTGTAAAGAAAAAAGAAGACACCCATAAGATGGCGGAAGCAAATAAAGCTTTTGCACATTATAGGTGGTAATTTTAGACAGAGGTTACAGTGATAGATTCAAATAGTGATAGTTTAATGTTAAATAAGAGAAAAACAGGGGAATATAGAGATGATACCGACAACAGAAAGGAGGATACCTGTGCCTAGGCAATTTCCGTTAGAAGATATAAGAAACATTGGAATAATGGCTCATATAGATGCGGGCAAGACCACTACCACCGAAAGAGTGCTTTTTTATACCGGGAAAACCTATAAAATTGGTGAAACCCATGAAGGAACCGCTGCAATGGACTGGATGGAGCAGGAGCAGGAAAGAGGAATAACAATTACCTCTGCGGCTACAACTGCTGAGTGGAAGGGTCATAAAATCAACATCATAGACACGCCGGGGCACGTGGACTTTACTGTTGAAGTAGAAAGGTCACTGCGTGTATTGGACGGAGCCGTGGCTGTTTTCTGTGCCAAGGGCGGAGTTGAACCCCAATCAGAAACCGTTTGGAGGCAAGCCGACAAATATTATGTTCCAAGAATTGCATATATTAACAAAATGGACATAACAGGAGCAGATTTTTACAGGGTAGTCAGTATGATGAAGGATAGACTTGGAGCCAATGCTGTCCCCATTCAGCTTCCAATTGGCAGTGAGGATAAATTTATCGGCATAGTAGATTTAATAGACATGAAAGCCCATATTTATAAAGACGACCTTGGTAAAGAAATGGAAGTAACAGAAATACCTGCAGATATGCGGGATAAGGCAAAAGAATACAGAGCGAACCTTATTGAAGCAGTGTCTGAAATCAGTGAGGAACTGATGATGAAGTATCTGGAGGGTATAGAACCAACGGAGCAGGAGATTAAAGATGCTCTTAGGGCAGGTACAATTGCAGTTAAAATTAATCCGGTTGTTTGCGGTTCTTCATATAAAAATAAGGGTGTACAGCTTATGCTGGATGCTGTTGTTGATTTTATGCCATCTCCTCTGGATATACCTCCGGTTGATGGTACCACGGCTGACGGAGAAAAGAAAATAATAAGACATTCAGATGATAAAGAACCGTTTTCGGCTTTAGTGTTTAAAATCATGGTTGATCCTTACGTAGGCAAGCTGGCATTTTTTAGGGTTTATTCAGGAGTTGCCGAAGCCGGTTCATATGTCTATAATTCTTCAAAGGGAAAAAGAGAGCGAATCGGCAGGATAGTGCAGATGCATGCCAACCATAGGGAAGACATGAAAGGGGTTTGCACAGGCGATATTGCAGCAATTGTAGGACTCAAGGATACAACTACCGGTGATACCCTTTGCGACGAAAAGAACCCGGTAATCCTTGAATCAATGGAGTTTCCGGAACCTGTTATAAATGTTGCAATTGAACCTAAGACAAAAGCAAGCCAGGATAAGATGGGCATAGCCCTTCAGAAGATGTCGGAAGAAGATCCAACATTCAGGGCATATACCGATGCCGATACGGGTCAGACAATAATCGCAGGAATGGGCGAATTGCACCTGGAGATAATTGTTGACAGAATGCTTCGAGAATACAAGGTTGAGGCAAATGTCGGCAAGCCTCAGGTTGCATACAAAGAGACCATCAGGAGGAAAGCACAGGTTGAAGGCAAGTTTATAAGACAATCGGGAGGTAAGGGACAATACGGCCATGTCTGGCTTGAGCTTGAGCCTAAAGAGCCTGGAACAGGCTTTGAATTTATAAATAAGATAGTAGGCGGAGTAATACCTAAAGAATTTATACCGGCGGTAGAGCGCGGCGTGGAAGAAGCCATCCAAAATGGTGTGCTTGGCGGATATCCTGTTCTTGATATAAAGGTTACACTATTCGATGGCTCATACCATGAGGTTGACTCTTCCGAGATGGCTTTTAAAATAGCCGGCTCGATGGCTTTCAAAGACGGAATGAAAAAAGCTGATCCGGTTCTTCTTGAACCTATAATGAAGGTTGAAGTAACAGTACCTGAAGAGTATATGGGAGATGTTCTCGGCGATATCAACTCCAGAAGAGGGAAAATCGAGGGCATGGAAGCAAGAAGCGGGGCTCAGGTTATAAGGGCTTTCGTACCGCTTTCCGAAATGTTTGGCTATGCGACGGACCTTCGTTCAAAGACACAGGGCCGCGCAGTGTATTCAATGGAAACGAGCCGCTTTGAAGAGGTTCCAAAGAGTATAGCAGAAAAGGTATTGGGCGAAATGTGATTAATAATCAGGAATGTATTTCGCACTATTTAAACTTAATGTAAAATGTTTATTGCGAAATATATAGCATAACAGCTTTGTTGTTAAGCAATTTTCTATAATATGAGATATCTGATTTAAAGGAGGAAAAGTAAAATGGCAAAAGCAAAATATGAAAGGACCAAACCCCACGTAAACATAGGGACAATCGGTCACGTTGACCATGGTAAGACTACACTTACAGCAGCAATAACGTCAGTACTTTCAAAGTATGGTCAGGCGACAGCGACAAAGTATGACGAAATAGACAAGGCTCCCGAGGAAAAGGAAAGAGGAATAACAATAAATACATCCCACGTTGAGTATGAGACAGCAAACAGGCACTATGCTCATGTTGACTGCCCGGGACACGCCGACTATGTA
>JAKPKE010000133.1 GCA_029553855.1 Bacillota bacterium
TGTCTTTGTTCAAACAATGTATAAGCAGTTTCATAGTCTGCGAGGAATTTCTTTTTATCCTCCTGTAAATCCTCTTTAAAGCACACAACTTCCAGCAGCTGCACAGGCGTATTAATACCTACTACGCGCACCCGGTCAAGCTTTCTGTATATGAACGCTTCCCCTGCTTCTTTTGCCGTGTAATCCGTTGTTAAAATCCAGGTACCATACATCTTATTAACACCCTCAAGGCGTGCTGCAAGGTTAACAGCGTTGCCCATAATGGTGTAGTTCATCTTGCGCTGTGTGCCCATATTGCCTGCTACCATTTCTCCGGTATTTATACCGAAGCGGGACAATAGATCGGTAGGCGACATCTGCTTTTCTCTAAAGGTTTTATTTAGCTCTGCTTCGACTTTTTTCATTTTTATAGCAGATGCCAAGGCGTGGTAGGCATGATTCTCAAGCGGTGTCGGAGCTCCCCAGAATGCAATGATGGCATCTCCCTCATACTTGTCTACGACACCTTCTTCGTCAAGAATAATGTCGCTCATGCCTGTAAGGTAGGCATTTAATAAACTTACCAGCTGTTCAGGGGTAAGTTTTTCACTAATGGTAGAAAATCCCTTAACGTCGGTAAACATAGCCGTCATATGACGGCTTTCGCCGCCCAGTTTTAATTTATCTGGGTCTTCAACAATCTGATTAATAACATCTGCAGAAATATAGGTACCGAAGGCCTTTCGCAAAAAACTCTTTTCACGGGACTCGCGGAAAAATCTGATAAGCGAATAACTGATATATGTCAATGTGAGTGCTATTACCGGCCCGACGAGTTCAAAGAATATTCCTGTGTATATAAAAAGAGCACCTGATACGATAATTGTTAGTAAAATAGTTCCAATACCAAGAAAGCTCTGTTTCATGGGATTAAGCTTTCTGGCAAATAAGAAGAGAATAAAGGGCAGAATAACAGAAAGGGCGAGTGAGACCCACTCCGGTGTGCTTCGAAGAAATTCCCTCTGGAAAATAGTGTTAGCAGCACTGGCGTGTGTTCCAACATTTATGTATTCCTTTTGGAAGGGATTGGCGCCAATATCAGATGTTCCTGTT
>JAKPKE010000159.1 GCA_029553855.1 Bacillota bacterium
TTTTCCCTATTATGCAGCAATGGAAATAACCTCTCCAATGTATGAAATGGCAACATTGATTGATTACGGAAGATTTTTGCAGAGGGTTGATCCTATCTTTCTCTTTATAATGGTCATTAGTTCACTTATATCGGTTTCGGCTGTTTTTTATGCCTTTGTAAGCATATACTGCAAAATGTTCAGAATACAGGACGCAAAACCGGTGATTCTGGCAGCTTCCGTTATTGCCTTCACACTTGCAGTATCTCAAAAGAGTATAAGCGATTTGACCCTCGGAAGTGTGCAAGGCTTAAGAAACTATGGCGGAATTGTGTTTTTTATTCCTCCGATTATTTCTTTAATTGCGGCAAAATTGCTAAAGAAGGGAGAAACAAAAAATGCGTAAATTATCCCTTGTCCTTATTATTTGCATTATCGCTGCAATGCTTTCTTCCTGCTATGATTCCAACGAGGTGGATGATTTACTGCATGTGAATATAATTGGGATCGAAAGAGGGATTTCCGACAAGTGGAGGCTGACTATAAAGTTTTCAACCCTCAAGGGAAACCCCGGAGGAGGTTCCGGAAGCGGCGGAGGAAATGGAGGAGAAAGCGGACAAGAGGACTATACTTCCCTTACTGTAGATGCACCGTCCCTTTTTGCCGGGATTGATATGCTAAACTCTTCTGTTTCAAGAAGGTTGAATTTTATGCATACGGAGGTTCTGGTAATTTCTGAAGATTTAGCTGAAAGCGGAATGTTAGGAGAATTTTTAGCCCCAATAATCAGATTCAGGCAAATAAGAAGGTCTATGCATGTATTTGTAACAAACGGCTCTGCTATGAATGCTATAAATACTGTCAAACCTCTTGTAGGTACCGCTCTGTCAAAAAATTTGCAAATTATGGTTAAAGAGGGCAAAATAACCGGTTATATTCCGCATTCTACTTTACAGAGTTTTTATGACCAGATGAAGTCTGCCTACCGCCAGCCGACTGTAATACTTGCGGCATTAAGCAATCCGAAAAACTTAAAAATAAATGGTGAGAAATGGGGAAACAAATTCAAGACCGGGGGAGAATACTACGCCGATGAGCTTCCCGTGAGCAGGCAAAATGTAATAAATCTTTTTGGGACGGCAGTATTTGACGGGGATAAGATGGTAGGTAAATTGACCGGTGAAGAGACAAGGCTGATGCAGATGGCAACCGGTGAGTTCAGAA
>JAKPKE010000305.1 GCA_029553855.1 Bacillota bacterium
AGGGCCGTAGACATTTACAAATACTAAAGGCATACTGGACAAATATCCGCAATAGACAGATTGCTGCCAATAAGGCATTACACGGGAAATGGCTATATATTTTAGCCGGATATGTAAGGGTAAAAGAACTGGATACATTCATTGCAATGATAGAAAAAGAATTTCCTGAATCTGTATTAAAACTCGAAGACCCCTCCCTGGAAGAAGACGTACCTGTAAGTATCTCTTTGCCATATCTATTGAGACCGATCAAGCTGCTTACAGAGATGTTCGGTCTGCCTTATTATAGAGGGTTCGACCCTACGCCTTTTATGCAACTAAACTTCTATATGTTTTTCGGAATGTGCTTCAGCGATGTAGGGTATGGCACTATGCTTACGCTGATGGGTACATGTTTAGCCTATAAAACCAAGCCTTACAGCGGTGTAAATAACCTTGTCCGCATACTTCTTTACAGTGGAATAAGTAGTATCATTTTCGGTGCGCTTACAGGTTCATGGTTTGGAGATCTGCATAAACCAGAGTATCTCGGACAGGGAAACATCCTTCATTTGTTACAACAGAGATTCATTGTGCTTGATCCGATGGACAAAACCATACTCGCCCTCATTATTGCATTGGGACTCGGTGTACTCAACCAGTTTCTCGGTATTACGCTTAAGATGTACGGCGCATTACGTAAAAAAGACTTCTTGGGTGCATTTTCAGACGGGATATGCTGGGTTGCAACATTATCGGGTCTTTTGATGATGGCTGGGAAGGTATTCGGTGATATCCCTCATAAAATATTTTATACTGGTTTATGGCTTTTTGTTGGCGGCGCAATTGGCTTAATTTTTACGCAGGGAAGGTTCATCAAAAATCCTTTAGGGAAGATTGCCGGAGGTGTTGTAAGTCTTTATGGAATAGTTGGAAGTTACGGCATAACAGCTTTTATCGGTGACACCCTGTCATATTGCCGCTTGCTCGCCCTTGGCCTAACCACATCCATCATTGCAGTCGCCTTTAATCTCATGGCCGGCATTGTAAGGGATGTGCCTTATGTAGGTATGGTGTTGTTCATCGTTGTCCTTTTCATAGGGCATTTGTTTAATTTTCTTATCAGTGCGCTAGGGGCATTTGTGCACTCATTGAGGCTTATTTTTGTTGAATTTTTCGGCAGATTTTATGAAGGCGGGACAAGACCTTTCCAACCTCTTGGCTTTGATTCGGCCATGTGTGTTGTGAAAAAGGAAAATGATTAATGACATTTTTAAGGAATATAAAATGGAGGAGAGAAAATGTTGTCTGA
>JAKPKE010000179.1 GCA_029553855.1 Bacillota bacterium
ACGGTTCTATTTTTTGAAGAGAATAAAGGCTGCGGCCTTAGGGAGGGAAAAGCAAAACGCATATGGGCAAATATCATAAACTCATAAGAATTTATGATA
The DNA here is from genome assembly GCA_029553855.1 of Bacillota bacterium. GTDB lineage: Bacteria > Bacillota > Clostridia > Lutisporales > Lutisporaceae > BRH-c25. The sequence goes on from JAKPKE010000179.1 coordinate 100, forward strand.
TAATAAATTCAGATCATTTAGGCATTATCAGCGGGTATGACCTTTATCCCCAATTCTTTGCCGATAATATTATCTCCGACGGATATATGATATTTCGTGATGAGGACTCATGGTTTGGGGGATGAAAACGACACAGGCGTGCCGGAAGCGTACTTGAAACAGTAAGGAGGGCAAGGAATCCAATGATAAGAACGGCTTTGGAAAAGGATATGGAATCAGTATATTCTTTGATATGTGACATGGAACAGAAAGCTCTTGACAAGAATGAATTTGAAAAGATATTTATTGAACACCTGAAATGCGGCAATAAACTGGTTTTGATATCCGAACAGGATAATGAAGTGCTTGGAGTATTGAACCTTCGTACGGAATACCAGCTTCACCACTGTGCAAAAATTGCCGAAATCATGGAATTATCCGTAAGAGAAGGGTACCGTTCAAAGGGTATTGGGAAAGAGCTTTTTGATGCAGCCTGTCAAAGAGCAAAGGATAGCGGGTGCATACAAATCGAGGTGTGTTGTAATCAGTTGCGTACAGGAGCACATCGTTTTTATGAACGAGAAGGCATGCATAAATTTCACTATAAATTCTCTAAGGGCTTGGCAGGGCAGGCCATAACGGAAAACAGGCTGGGACTATAGGCATATTAAGGAACTGCCGATTGAGCAGGCAGTAATTGCTGCTATGCCTCTATTTGAATGCCCTTTACTTAAGCACTTTCATAGAGTATCATAATAGTATATAGACAAAAAAATAACAATTGTAAAAATTTTTTAGGATATTCAATTATTTTCAATGTACTGCTGAATATCGGGCTGGTTCCATTACAGCTGGATATATAATAAGTATTTTGGAGGTTCAAAATGGTATCTAAAGATATGCTTCGTTATGGAACGGTTCGTTCCTGTATCCGTGAATTGTTTGAATATGGGAAACAAAGGGCAGCCGTTGTGGGGGAAGAGAATGTATATGATTTCAGTCTTGGCAATCCCAGTGTACCGGCTCCGGAGGAGGTCAATCAAGCAATTCGAAATATAGTAAATGAATTGCCGTCCAAGGCTATACATAGCTATACCAGCGGCCCGGGAAGTAATACGGCAAGAACAGCTATTGCCAATAACCTCAATAAACGTTTTGGCACCGATTATAAATTTACGGACCTTTATCTGACGGCAGGTGCTGCCGCGGCACTGACCGCTGTCTCCCGCGCATTGACCATAGATGACAAAACGGAGTTCATTGCCTTTGCACCCTTCTTCACTGAGTATTCCTGTTTTGCGACAACGGCGGGGGCAAAGCTTACAGTAATCCCCGCGGATATCCCGGCGTTCCAGATTAACTTTGAATTACTTGATAAAAGTATCAATGAGAATACGCAGGGCGTTATAGTGAATTCACCAAACAATCCTTCCGGTGTCATCTACACCGAGGAGACCATAAAAGGATTGGCAGCTCTGCTTAAGAGGAAATCTGCAGATGTAGGCCATCCTATATTCATAATCAGCGACGAACCGTATCGTGAGCTGGTATATGAGGGTAAAGTGCCGTTTATTCCCCATTACTACCCCAACACGATTATATGCTATTCCTACAGCAAGTCCTTATCCCTGCCCGGGGAGCGTATCGGCTATGCATTGGTGCCCGGCAGTGTGGAGGACCATGATGACGTATACAATGCTATTGCAGGAGCCGGACGTATATTGGGCTATGTATGCGCCCCCTCTTTGATGCAGCATGTGATTACACGCTGTGCAGATATAAAGCCTGACCTCAGACCCTATATTGAAAATCGAGAATTGATATACAACGGACTGACCGAAATAGGCTATAATTGTGCAAAACCTTCCGGAGCCTTTTACCTTTTCGTAGAAGCTCCCAATGGAGATGCGCAAGCATTTTCCAACATGGCAAAACAGCATGATCTGCTCATTGTGCCAGGCAACGATTTTGGTTGTCCCTCTTATGTGAGAATATCCTACTGTGTGGACCATGATATGGTCAAGCGTTCCCTGCCGGTATTCAAAAAGTTGATGGAGAAAGTCAGAGCCTGATAATTATCTGGTAAAGCCGGAAGAATATAATTGATATAGGTGGTAAAATCGTGCATTAATGCAAAACAGAAAGAGGAATGGAAATGCTGAAACATACCCGGGTTACAGACCCTGAAGTCTATGAAATAGTTGCCGATGAATTGAGACGTCAGGAACATAATATCGAGATGATTGCATCCGAGAGCACGGCACCTTTGGAGGTTATGGAGCTATCTGGATCCATATTTACAAACAAAACCCTGGAGGGATATCCTGGAGCGCGCTTTCAGGCAGGCTCCCACGAAGCCGACAGACTTGAGCTTCTCGGGATTGAGCGTGCGAAGAAATTGTACGGTGCAGAGCATGTCAATTTTCAGGTTTATTCCGGCTCTACGGCAAATTATGCAGTTTATGCAGCAGTACTCAAGCCTGGGGATAAGATTCTCAGTATGAGACTTGACCAAGGGGGACACCTTACCCATGGGAGCCCCGCTAATTTTCTTTCCAGAGTGTATAATTATGAGTTTTACGGCGTAAACCCCGAAACAGAAATGATAGATTATGAGGAACTGGAAAAGAAGGCTGGTGAGATAAAGCCCAGGCTGATTATAGCAGGGGGCAGCTCATATCCGAGGCTGATAGACTATGAAAGAATAAGTAAAATAGCAAAGGATGCCGGCGCATATTTTATGGTTGACATGGCACATGTGAGCGGATTGGTGGCTGCAGGAGTCATACCCAGCCCAGTGCCTTATGCCGATTTTGTCACATCTTCGACAACAAAGACCTTTTGCGGGCCTAGAAGCGGGTTTATCCTCTGCAAGAAGGAGCATGCAAAGCTGATTGATAAAGGAGTGTTCCCGGGATCGCTGGGCTCAATGCATCTGACGACAATGGCGGCAAAAGTGTGGTCTATGAAGTATGCTGCCTCCGAAGAATTTCGCAATATTATGAAGCAAATACTTGTGAATGCAAGGACATTGTCGGAGAAACTGACTCGCCTCGGATTCCGCATTGTCAGCGGCACAACGGAAAATCATATAGTAATGGTGGATCTCAGATCAAAAGGAATAAGCGGAAAGCTGTTTCAGGATGCTCTTGACCAGGTGGGAATTACAGTCAATAAAAATCAGATACCCTTTGATCCAGCATCACCTCTTGTTACCAGCGGCGTGCGGATTGGGGTCACGTCAATAACCCAACGCGGACTGAAAGAAACTGAAGTCAAAGAGATTGCAGAAATCATGAATCAAGTGGCATCTGAACCTGAGGATGAAGCAAATTTGTCTGCTTGCAAGAAGAGGGCCGAAACATTGATTGCCCGATTTCCACTGTACCCTGCCGATAGTTTTGAGGATTAAATATAAATGCCCTGTTTTGCAGCAAGGGCGGTAAAAATAGAAAGGGAGATGGCGAATAATGGATAGAAACACACAATTTGTTATTGACGAAAGGATAAAAAGGACCGTAGAAAATTTGGAAAAGAATAATATTTCGGCCTACAGAGCGGAAGACGAAGAAGAAGCATTGAAACAAATAGGTGAGCTTATACCGGAAGGAAGCACTATAGGAATTGGCGGTTCCATGACACTTTTTGAAGTGGGTGCTATTGACTATATCAGAAAGGGTAATTATAAGGTTTTGGATAGATACAAGGAAGGGCTTACACCGGCAGAAATGAAAGAAATCTTCAGAAAGGGTTTTTTCGCTGATGCTTATCTGACAAGCAGCAATGCCATAACAGAAAATGGAGAGCTTTACAACGTGGACGGGACCGGTAACAGGGTCGCTTCAATGCTGTATGGACCTGACCGGGTTATAGTTATTGTAGGGATTAACAAACTTGTCAAGGATATTGAGGAAGCGGTATTGAGGGTTGAAGAAACAGCAGCTCCTGCCAACAATAAACGACTTAATAAAGCCAATCCGTGTACTAAAACGGGACATTGCATGGACTGCAGCTCAGAGGGAAGAATCTGCAACGAGTATACAGTAATCAGGAGACAGGGAGTAAAGGGAAGAATGCATGTGATTATTGTTAATAAAGAACTTGGATATTGATCGATTAATACAGACTAATCAGCAGCGTTTTTCAGTTATTTGTTCCTGACAGACAGTATATCAAACTGTCGTCAGGAACACTGCTTCGGATCCCGCGGACTTTGGGGCAATCTTCCGGAAATTATGGCTCTTGTTGCTGTTGGTTCAGGTTAATGTTATTACATAGGTAATTTACACGATTATTTAAAAACATCAGATGGTTATCCATATCTGCTTTCATTTGCAGGTATTTCTGCTTTGCCGTCTGATCCTCCGTAGATTCGGCTGCCATTGAGTAAGTACCTTTTGCGGCTTCGGCAGCTGCTATGGCTTTCTTTAAGTCACTTTGAACCGTCAATCCTTACACCTCTTTTCAGACTTAGTCATACAAATATTCTCTTACATCTGATAAATTAATATGTGAAGCATTTTTTGATTTGTTATGTAAAAAATGTATATTAAATAATAAAATAGTAATAAATAAATAATAAATAAATATTCAGAAAATTTTATTGTATTATTGAATTTTTGTGGTATAATATAATTAAGAAAGGTAAATGCATCAAGGTGATGCAGGATACTTTTCTTACAGGCTCTAATTCAACTAATATGTAACTTTCTTAGTATATTAAGGTACGGTTGGTTTAGGTTTTCTGATGTAGTTTACAAAGTTAGTAAAGTTTGTTTAGAGTTTGTTTGGTAAATCTTTGGTTTTGTTGAAAGGATGAGGTAGTTTACACTTGGTAGATTCAAATGGTAATTAAGTTGAATTAGAGCTAATTTCTTGAGGTGGTTTATTTTGATAACAAGATAAACCACCTTCATATTTTAAGATGATTCTCCGCAAAACGCACATGGGCAAATATCATAAATTCTTGGGAATTTATGCATAATATGCTGGCGCATATTATATCTTTTATTTAAGTGCCCGTGCGATTATTTGCTTCGCAAAACGCACATGGGCAAATATCATAAATTCTTGGGAATTTATGATATAATATTATTGCATTTAAATTGGTTGAGAATACAGCCAATTGGACAAGGAGGATTATACTTTGAAAGTAATAATAAAAAAGGATTACCTGGAATTAAGCAAAGTAGCGGCAAATATAGTAAGGGACGAGATAATCAGGAAGCCGAATGCTGTTCTTGGGTTGCCTACCGGAAGTACTCCCCTGGGGATGTACAGGGAACTGATCCGGATGCATAAGGAAGAAGGTCTGGACCTCTCCGGAGCAACTACCTTCAATCTTGATGAGTATTATGGCATTTCTTATGATAATGAGCAAAGCTATCATTACTATATGCATCAGAATTTTTTTGATCATGTCAATATCAAGCCTGTAAATATCAATATACCTGATGTAATTGACGACGACATTGACAGGGAGTGTGAAGAATATGACAACAGAATAAGAAAATCAGGAGGCATTGACCTGATGATTCTGGGCATTGGACATAACGGGCATATAGGTTTTAACGAACCCGGTGAAGAGATGGAAACGAGGACTCATATTACAGACCTTACGAAAGAAACAATTGAAGCAAATGCAAGGTTTTTTGAGAATTATGATATGGTCCCCAAAAAAGCTGTGACAATGGGTTTTGGGGGTATTATGACAGCCAGGAAGATACTTCTTCTTGCAAATGGGGAGGGTAAGGCAGAAATAATCGGAAAGCTGCTTGGAAGCAGCAAAATAAGCACAAGAATCCCGGCTTCATTCTTGCATATTCACAGTAATGTTATTGTTGCGGTCAGCGAAGATGCTGCCAAAGGGTTGCGATAGAATTCAAAAATCGCGAATATAAGAAAGTGCACCTTCGGATGTCAGCATTTAATCCAACACTCCGGGTGCACTTTATTAATTTGCATCCTGTTTATTCCTGTATTTCCTGTATCTTAGCTTTAGTCTCTTCAATTTCGGTATATTTTGCAGATATTTCTCCTCCAAGTTTGGCTACTTCCTCGGCAGGGAATTCGGTGTCCTTTGAGTAAGCATCATATACCAGGTCGCCCATATCAAACTTCATTTTCTTGATTTCATTCTCAAGCTGTGTGATGTGGAGTTTCAGCTTGCCTATCTCCACCATCTCCTGTGACTTATTACCAACGATTTTTGCTGTGCTGACGGCTTTTTCCTGTAGATTCTTTAAAAAACTCATATTTCATCCTCCTTTTATTTGGGGGTTTGTTTAATAATTTATTTCGCCGGGATTTTGGAATATCCTGCTTCCGTTCAGGAATTAATAATATATTTATTAATATATGAGTTATTTATAAAAAATGTTCCCAAATTATTCAAAAAATTGCAATTGGAAATATTTTATGATTGCAGTACTGTTTATAAATGAAAAATAATAGTTGATATTATGCAATGCAAGCTATATATTATTAAATATAGGGGCGATTGGCTCAGCTGGGAGAGCGCCGCGTTCGCAACGCGGAGGTCGGGGGTTCGAACCCCCTATCGTCCACCATAAAAAATCACAGAAGCCATGCGTATTTGCCGGCTTTTTTCTTTTTTGCGGGAGCGTTTAAAGGCCTTTTCATGCACCATATTATGAAAATGACATTTTTCGTACTTATTATGATCATATTTTACCTATCTTTAAAGCAAACAGACTAATAGAATATTATTGCACTTGAGAATTGTGGCACCTCTTGTTGAATGGGGCATTTTATTTTATGTAAAGGAAGTGAGGCCATGTATAAAAGTAAGAAGAAGACTGCTTTGTTTTTAGCTTTCATTATGATATTAACCTTTGCGGTCAATCCTATTTCAGCAGTTTATGGGAGTGCCCCCACGATAGTTCCCAAGCTGCCGATTGGAAAGACACCTGAAAACCCAAAAGAATCAGGTGTTAAGACTCCAATGACAGAATCCCCTTCGGCACCTTCGCTGCCAACAATAGCACCGAAGCTGCCGGAAACAACTATACCCAGAAAACCTGCAAAACCGCTTGAACAGCCGGCCAGGGCGCAGGGAGTAAATTATGAAATCAGGGAAAATGTCAGAAAGCTTCCTCAGGGGGTGCAATACAGCCTTGATACTCTGACTTTGGACAGATTGGCAACCTTCGAGGAAGAAGAGGGGTCGCCTCAAACAGCCCAAAATGCAAATGAAGAACCCTTTGACAAAATAAACGGTATAAGGTATCCGGCGGGCTCGAAGCTTTTAACCGTATTCAACAGTGCTGCCGTATCTTTCTATCCCCTAAAGGGTGAAATATATATTGATGAGGATGAAGGCAATGCATTCAGAATACTGGGAGATGAGGGAGATGATCAACAAGGAAACGAACTTTATGCGGTAGAGACTCCTGACCTTCTTGAAGTATTCAAATCCTACAGCATTCCCAAGCAGACCATAAACCTTACAACGGGGAACATAGCTTATATTGATCCCGATTTTGAGCTAAGCCCGGAAAGCGGAATGCAGAAGAACTATCTTGCAAGAGCTGACGAAGGGATACCTGTGTACGAAAATGATTATATTAAATGCTTCATGGAAGGAAATAAACACGTTCTCAGATTGAAGAGCAACGTAATAATATTTCAATACCCGCCAAAGGAAGAAGTAGAAGAAAAAGAAAGAGAGAAGAAAGAAGCGGAGAAGCGTAAATTTGAGGGGGATTGGTGGGAAAAGGAACAATATTCCGACCTCAGAGGCGTAGAGAATGAGAGTGCCATGAGCGTAACAGTAAAAGTAAAGGAAGGCAGTAAAATAACTGTTGAGAATCCCTGCCTCAATACAGAATTTGACATTAACTGGCTTACCACTCAAATGGATGCAACATTCTCTTTCATCGGGAAAGCTACAGCAGACGTAACTCTCATTGGGGATATGACCTTTAAATACTCACTAGAAAAATGCGTGTATGGATATGATATCGATTTAGGCAAGGTTGCGGGTAAGGAAAAAGGCAACAAGGCCTTCGTCGGGATATTTCTTGTATTGGGCATAGACGGTAAGATTCATGTGGAGGTAAGAACCATAACCACGGGAGATGCCGAAGCAGGATTCACATACCGTTCCGTAGGTTTCGGCAGCTTGCCCTACTATGTTGGACCCATTTCCAACTTCAAACCAGCATCCTTTGATATGAGCTTTACAGTTGACGGCGAAATCAATACAACTTTGGCATGCGTTCCCCAGGTGGGAGTAATTGTCTGGGGATGCGAGTTAGGGGTGCTTCAGGTATGGGTAGGTTTTAAGTCAACAGCACGGTTCCATTTTGAGGGGGGCGGAGGCAGCGATAAGGAGGGAAGCTTAAGCGGAAATGGCTCAATCGACTTACGGGCCTTCGGAGAGCTGGTGGGCTATTTGCTCGGAAAGAGGTATTCAATCTTCTATTTAGAATACCCCCTTTTCAAAGGTGAATGGAAAATCGGGGAGGAGGTCTCAGGCAGCGGAGGAGATGCAGTAAGGAAGGTTTTGCCCTTTGTTAAGGTAGATGCTGATGCGTATGCCAATAAGGTGGAAGGTAAGATAGCCTTTTCCACTGCGGGAAAGACCGTAGCAGGGCACATAGGCGATGATGCGGACATGGGCGCTTTCCAGCCGTATTATAACAGCTCCTTTAAACTGGAGGTATACAACAAAGATAAGGTGCTCAAGTTCTATAGGGATTTTGAAACTGACCATGACGGAAAATTTTCTGTACGATTTTACGGAGCCGAGGATATTTTCCCCAGCGATGAGGTTGTCATAAATATTGAGGATTTTATGAGCCCGATATTCACAATAGAAGACGGCAGAAATTTCAAGGTTGTCGGAAGAAGTGCGGAGATAAAGCCGACAGTGCCTTTCAGTTTAATGGACTTTGATGTGGATACATTTAATGATGTAATTTCAGGATGGGTGTCGGGAGATTATACGGGGACTATTAGTATCAGCATAGATAAATTCGTAAACAACAATAGAGTTACGGATATCCGGACTGCAAATGTCCAGGGCGGATTGTTCAAGCTTGACTATCCTATTGATCAGACGACGGATTGGGTAAAAGTGTATATCGATTTTGAAGGTTCAAAATATGGAGCAGGTCCAAAGCTGCGAAATCTTGATGCATTGGTTATTAATACATTCAACTATTATGCCGATTCTCCAAGTTCCTCATCCACAGGTTTCTCCACAACCTTACCGGGAGGAATTGGAGCAGGACCTTCTCTGCCCGGCAGCTTACAACAGTCTCAGGATAGTTTCGATGATTTGTCATCCAGGGATATTGCGGGCAACAGGATAATAAAACCTGAAGAAATAAAGGGCATGATTACCAATAGGGGCGAAATGGGCTATTTGACCAAGCAGGGAGACGATTACGTAAGGACCGGAACAAGCAGCAATAACCTGAACTGTTTTACCGGCAACGTAAAAATCACAGCAATACCTGTGCAATCTGCTTTAGAAGTTATGCTGCAGAAGTACAATAAAAACAAAACCATCTATGATCATGACATTATTCAGACTCAATCCGGGGGAGCAGCTCCGTCACCGCAGGCCGCGTTTACAGCAACAACCCAGGCACGGCAGGAAACAGGCTTCAGAAAAGTACAAGACAATAATAATCCGTTGGGCTTCATCATGCAGTCCTATCCGACATCTGCGGCAAAATTCAAATTTAACAATCCTGATGTGGTGGCATATAAAATAGAGATAGAACATGAAGGTATGATTGCAGAGCATGTGTATAATCCATTTGTATATCACTATGAAAGCAGCAGCCGATATTCTATGTCGGATTTCATCGGACCTCTGAGAGAGTCTTACAGACTTAGAACCCAGGAAAGAGCAGAATCAATATCAAACCCTGTGGATACTCAGCGTGGTATTGGAAGTGATATTATGAATGATATACAACGGCAAATGAATCAGCAGCAGATGCGCTAAAGAGGCAAGGATATCGGGCCCCGTTTCCCATAGGGAGGCGGGGCCTTTCGATAATAAATAACACGAAGGGGTTACAATAATTAGTTCAAAACTAACCCTTTCGTGTGTTGATTTGTATTTCGAAACTGAATACTATGATAGCATGTATAAAAAATAAACCATACCAAGTATCAATATTATTATATATTAGCAATATGTTTAAAGACATTTTAAAATTTTAGTCTAAAATTATACATATAAATGAATAGGTATGGTGCTGAGCCAAAATAAAATAATTTAGTGTAAGGGAGTGAGGTCGTGTACAAAAGCAAAAAAAAGACTGCTTTGTTTTTAGCTATCATAATATCGTTTTCGGTATTAATCAATCCATTATCTGCAGTATATGCCAACGCACCGACAAATTTACCTCTAAAACCCGGGACTTCCGGTTTGCCGGCTGTAAACACGCCGTTGGTAAAACCTCCTGTCGCGCCCTTGAGAAGGCTGGAGGCGCCTGCAAGGGCACAGGGGGTCACCTATGAGTTTCAAAGCGGGGTAAAACACCTGCCGAAGGCTGTTGATTACAGCTTCAAGGCACTGACATTGGAACAGTTTGCAAGCATGGCGCCTGACACTGCGGGGAGTTTACCCAGCACATCTCCGTCGATAGGCCCCGGAGTTAATCTTCCGAACATAGGCCTGCCCGGAGGGGCTGCTTTGCCCTCTGCAGGGCAATCAGGAAATGCATCGCAAAATAAGTTTGATCTTGACAACATTGACGGCATAAAGTATGCGCCCAGTTCGAAGATCCTGTCTGTTCCGAGGACGGCGGCTTCATCGTTTACACCTAAGATGAATGAGATCTATGTGGATGAAGAGATGGGGACGGTCTTCAGAGTCGTAGATAATATGGGCACGGATGCAGCGGGAGATTTCCAACATGTGGTGGAAACACCCCAGCTTACGGACGTATTCGAATCCTACAGTATTCCGGAGCAGGATATATACCTTACCACGGGCAACATAGCATATATTGCCCCCGAGCTTGAATTAAGCCCCGAAAGTGGTATGCCTAAAAATTATGTGGCAAAAGCCGGCGGGACGACCGTATATGAAAATAGTTATATAAAATGCAATGTGGAAGGGAATAAGCACATACTAGAATTTAAGAAAGGCATAGTATTATTTGAATACCCATCTAAAGCAGAAAAAGAGCAGGCCGAGGAAGATAAAAAAGAGGCTGAAAAGAGGAAATTTGAGGGTGATTGGTGGGAAAAGGACCAAAGTACGGACCTGCGGGGGGTTGAGAACGAAAGTTCATTAAGTGTAGCCGTAAAGGTTAAGGGAGGTCATGTGACTTTAACGGATCCGCGTGTCCATACATATTTTGATCTGAATAAATGGACGTCCCATATGGAAGCAGAACTTGGTTTTATAGCAGAGGCTGAGGCGGATATAACCCTTGAAGGGGATCTGACATTCAACAAGACCATAGAGAAATGTGTATACGGCTATGAAGTGGACCTGGGAGCGGTACCGGGTAAGGAAAAGGGCAACAAAGCCTTCGTAGGCATATTTGTGGTACTCGGTATAGACGGCAAGATACATGTGGAAGTAAGGACCGTAACCAATGGTACCGCTGAGGCCGGTTTCGCCTATAGTGCTTACGGGTATGGCCTTATTCCCTATTATGTTGGGCCTTACCAAAAATTTAACCCAAAAAGCTTCGATATGAGCTTTACTGTAGACGGCGAAATAAATACGACCTTGGCATGTGTTCCGCAGGTAGGATTAATTATCTGGGGAACGGAGCTGGGGGTACTGCAGGTGTGGCTGGGCTTTAAGGCAAATGCAAAATTCCATGCCGAAGGTGGTACCGGTCAGGACTTCCAGGCCGAAGGCTCCATAGATCTTAAAGCCTTCGGGGAGTTGGTCGGCTACCTCCTGGGCAGCAGGTATTCTATCTTTTATATAGACTTTCCGCTTTACAGCGGTGCATGGAAAGTCGGGCAGGAGGTGTCCGGAAGCGGGGGAAGCGGGGTAAGGGAGGTGCCTCCTTATATCATGGCGACGGCAGATGCATATACTAATGCGGTAGAGGGCAAAGTCGCCTTCAGCACCGCAGGCAAGACTGAGGACAATAAGGCCGAGGCGGAGTATATGAGCGATGGAGCCGTTCTGAACTCCAAACTGAAGCCCTATGGGAATCAACCGGTTGATATAGAGGTATATGACAAATGGAAAAGCTTAAAGTTCATAAGAACAGTCACTACAGATGCGGAAGGCAAATTTAAGGCTCAGTTTACAGGGGCTCAGAACATTTTGACTCTTGACTGGGTTTACATAAATGTGCCGAAAAGAACGAGAATGGTAGAAAAACAGATGTGGACACCCGCTGGTACGATAACCTATGAAGTTGAGGAAGATGTTACTCCTGTAATTGAGGTAAATAACACCAAATTTAAGGTTGTCGGCAAGAGCGGAGATATAAGGCCTACGGTTCCTTTCAGCAGGCTGGATTTTAATGTGGATACCTTCAACGATGTAATAACAGGCTGGGTATCCGGTAATTATACGGGACCTGTAAAAATCGGAGGCCTTATACCAAACAGTAATGCTACAGTCAATGCCCAGGCTGTAAATGGCCTGTTTACGCTGTCATATCCCATAGACCAAAATGTATATAACGTGCACGCCTTCGTGGATTTCGAAGATTGCTGGTTCCCCTATCCCAGCGGTGTAACAAGGCAGAGAAATTTGGACGCCTTGACATTAAGTGTATTTAATGACTTCAAACCTGCGGAAGCTTTGCAAGAAAATGGTAATGCAGGGAGTAATGGAATTACTATAGGCAAAGGCGTTGACAAAAACATTTCCCTGCCAAGCAGCATAACCAACGCCCAGAACAGATTAAGCGAATTGACATCGAAGGATGTGTCGGGGAGAAAATTTGTAAAACCCACTAAGGTAACCGGCACTATTGTGAATACAGGAGATATGGGCTGGGTTGAAAAACAGGGGGATGACTATGTAAGAACGGCACCGGTCAGTCCATTAAGGCACTATGACGGTAACGTAACAATCACTGCAATAAGCGTACAATCTGCGCTCGAAGCAATGTTTGAGAAATTAAAAGGCCCCCATGATAACTGGGTTCCCAGACCCAGACCTGAACCGCCATGGACAGCAACAACAAAATCACAGCAGGCGATGCATCTGAGGGTCAAAAAGGATGCAAATGCTCCTGATGGTATAAGGATAGAGCAGATTCCTACCTCATCAGGAAGGTTTGAATTTGACAAACCGGATGTTGTTGCTTATTATATTGAAATTGAGTATGAGGGTTTGACTAAAAAATATACTTATAATCCTTATACATATCACTACAATAATAATCAGGAATCCGTAGAAGATTTCTTAGGGCCGTTTATACAAGCTGTTACTCCGGTTACTCAGGAAAAGGTTGACGCTGTAATAAATCCTGCCGATGTAACAAGCCAGTGGCAGGGGTCATGGGTAACGAATGTGGGTATAATGCAGCTTACTCAAAAGGGGACTGCCGTAAGCGGGAATATAATGCAGGGGGCAACTGCGGTACCTCTGCAGGGTACGGTGACCAACGGCATATTCAAAGGCAGCTACGGCAATAATATGTCCTTTGAGATGAACATATCTGCGGATGGAAAGACTATCAATTTCAAGAACTTTGGAGCTGCGGGAAGCCTTAGAGGGCTGAACGGCACAACCGCCGGCAGAAAGTAAATTCTACAGGGGCCCCATCCTGCGAGAGGGGCTGGGGCTCCTTTCTTTTTTTCTATTTTTAATAATTTTCTAAAGATTAACAGTATATTGGTAGACATTTCGACTGTTTTTTCTTAGTATGATATTAGGAGTACTATACAAACAGTTTTTACTATAAATTCAAGGGGAGGATAAAATGAGGAAAGGAACAATAATTCTGCTATGCATCAGTTTATTGGCATCATTATGGCTGCCTGTAAATGGGGATAATTTGTGTTTGCTTCCAAGTCCCACATTAACAAAACCGACATTAACATCACCGACATTACCTGATAAAACCATTACGCAGCCAAAGCTTCCAACCCCGGAATCACTGCCTGATTCGGATCCTGAGCCGGAACTTCTCACCTTTACTGCACCGACAGATCTTATATTGGTGAAGGCGGAGGGGGATTTGGTTTCTATACAATGGAAGGATACAGCTTCCGCAGAAAGCAAATACGTGGTAGAAAGAAAGGAATCAGGCGGGGATTATGCCCAACTGGCGGTTTTGGATCAGAATGCCACATACTATAACGATACCTCGGTAGAGCCGGGTATTACCTATTATTATAGAGTAAAAGCGGGGAAAGACAGCCTGGATCATATACTGAAAAAAATTAAAACAAGCTATACTGCATACTCCAATGAGTTGGAGGTGAGCACACCATCGTCATCCGGCCTGATAATCAAGGATCCATCCAAAGGTTCATTACCTACAGGAGGAATAACAAAGCCATTCATTAAAATTGATCCGAAAGATATTAAAATAAGTCCGCCGGGAACATCGGATTCGGATACGGAGGGCGAGGGTGGAACAACCACTGATTCTGATGCGGCCGGCTCTTCAGGGATAAATTCCCCTGAGGCATTGGAAGCGGAAGCAGTAAGTGAAAGCGAGGTTGAACTTTCCTGGCGGGATAAATCCAACAATGAATCGGCGTTCCTGTTATACAGAGGATATGACGGGGATTGGGGGGAACCGGCGGTATTGGATGCCAACACCACTGAGTATACGGATGAAAATCTTATGCCCAATACTACCTATTACTATGTATTGTATGCATACAAGGATGATATGACGTTTGCAGAATCAAATATGGTAGAAATAACTACCCCTGATTCTGCCAAGGCTCCGGCTGCAGCTGCGCCTCAACCGCCGGCAGCACCTGAAGCTCTGGCAGCCCAGGCCCAAAATCCAACAGAAATTGTTCTTACATGGCAGGATAAGTCAGATAATGAAGAGGGGTTTTTATTATACAAGGCATCCACAGGAGATTGGGAACAGGCAGCGAAATTGAACGTCGGCACAACTACTTATACAGATAAGGCGGTACAGCCAAATACCAAATATTATTACGTTATTTATGCATATATAGGAGAAACTGCATCCAAGGAATCAAATGTAGTTGAGATAACTACGCCAAATCAGGCTGCCGCTCCGGCAGTGGATTTCACCGGCGCCAGCAGCTGGGCGCTGGAAGAGCTGCAAAAAGCAGTGGAATATGGCCTGTATACGGACAGGATAATGGGCAGCTATACCCGGAGCATAACCCGTGAAGAATTTTGTGAATTGGTTGTAAAGCTTTATGAAAAGCTTAAAGGCACCGAAACAACTCCGGCATCCTCAAATACGTTTCTTGATACAACAAACGAAAACATATTGAAAGCATATGGTGCAGGTATTGTAAACGGAACCGGCAAAGATACCTTTTCTCCTTACAATCCCATCACAAGACAGGATATATGTGTCATGCTTTATAGAGCCATAACAGGTGCAGCAGCAAATGTCAATACGAACACAGACGGGGTACCTGTCTTTGCGGATGAAAACCAAATTGGCTCATGGGCAATACGGGAAGTCAGATTTGCATTCAAAAACGGTGTAATGAAGGGCTCAGGCTCAGGGATAATGCCAAGAGACAATACAAGCAGGGAACAGGCGCTGCTGCTTGTAAAAAGAACATACGAGATATTCAGCGGTATGCTTTAGGAACGGTTTTCACCGTTCCTAATTATTTACCGGGTCACCGGAGAGCATTGTATTGGTCGGAGGCATGTATATTACTGAAGATAATTGGGTTATGCCGGGATATCCAGACTCTACCTATCTTATCTTTCAGCAGGATGGCGACAGGCTGAAATTCTTACGCTCTATAATGGAAAACGATTGTACGCCGGGGACAGAGCTTTTTACCGAGGATTTACTAAGAATTCTGAATTAATGCCGCTTCTCAATCAGACTGCCACTGCTTTATGATTCTGACTCGCGACACACCTTTAATGCTTCTCAGTTTTTCCATGATTTGAGGTGTCACAGGAGCTTCAATATCTATTAAAGTATAAGCCCATTGTCCTTTGCTCTTATTAATTAAATCCGAAATGTTAAAGTTTTCCTGGGCTAAAGCTGTGGTTAATTGCCCCAGCATATTAGGAATATTTTTGTGGTTGATGGCGATACGACCTGCCTGGTGGCAGATTCCCATATCACAGTCCGGATAGTTGACGGAGTTTTTAATACTACCGTTTTCCAGGTAATCCATTAATTGTTTCACTGCCATAACCGAGCAATTATCTTCTGATTCACTGGTGGATGCACCCAGGTGAGGAATAGAAATAACCCCTTCCGCTGTTGAAATGGCGGGATTAGGGAAATCTGTAACATAACGGTGAACCTTACCCGATTTTAAGGCTGAGATCATATCTTCATCCTTGACCAGCAAATCCCTGGAGAAGTTCAGGATATTTACCCCATCCTTCATAAGAACGAAGGTTTCCTGATTAAACATACCCTTGGTTGAATCCGTTAACGGTACATGGACTGTGATAAAATCACACTCACGATATATTTCCTCTAATGACTTGCTCGGTTTAATATGTTTTGACAGCTTCCAGGCAGCATCAACGGATATATATGGATCGTAGCCATAAACCTGCATGTCTAATTTATTGGCCGCATTCGCAACCAATATACCTATCGCACCCAAACCTATCACACCTAATTTTTTACCCTTAATCTCTGTTCCGGCAAACTTCGCTTTATTTTTCTCTACCAGCTTGGCCAGATCGGGGTTTTCTTTGTTTGCGCTTACCCAATTAACTCCGCCTATAATATCACGGGAGGCAAGCAATAACGCAGTAAGGACAATTTCTTTTACGCCATTGGCATTTGCACCGGGAGTATTAAACACCACGATTCCTTTTTCCGTGCAGATATCAATAGGAATATTATTAACTCCTGCCCCTGCACGAGCAATTGCCTCCAAAGCGGGGGGCAGCTCCAGTTCATGAACGTTAGCGCTTCGTACCAAGACCCCATTGGCTTCGGTAAAGCGATCGATGACCATATATTGGTCTGAGAATAGGTTTAGACCTATATTTGCAATCGGATTTAAGCAGTATATCTTATACATTATTTTCCACTCCTTGCTTCGCAGTTCTATCTTCAGCAACCTAATTTACTTTAAATTTTCCGCTTCAAATTTCTCCATAAATTCCACAAGCGCCTTGACCCCTTCCATCGGCATGGCATTATAAATACTTGCCCTCATTCCCCCAGCAGTATTATGACCACTTAAGTTGTCAAAGCCTGCTGCTTTAGCTTCCCTAATGAATTTTGCATCCAGTTCCTCTGAACCTGTAACAAAGGGTACATTCATGAGGGAACGATCTTTCTTGACGGCGGTTCCCCTGAATAATAGATTGGAATCCAAATAATCATAAAGAATCGCGGCTTTTTCTTCATTAATTTTTTTCATTGCCCTAAGACCGCCTTTTGCTGCAATCCACTTGAATACTTTGCCGCAAATATAGATTCCATAAGTTGGAGGAGTATTATAGAGTGAATGATTATCGGCATGGACCTTATACCGAAGCATGGTTGGCGTTCCAGGCAAGACATTATTGTTAATCAGGTCCCCCCGAATAATAACAACGACAACCCCGGCGGGCCCGATATTTTTCTGGGCTCCTGCAAATATCAGACCGTATTTTGTGACATCAACGGGTTCAGACATAAAATCTGAAGACATATCCGCCACTAATATTTTGTCTCCTGTCCCGGGTATTTCCGTATATTTGGTCCCGTAGATGGTATTGTTGTGACATATATATACATAATCCGCATCCTGTGAGATACTCAAATTCCCAAGATCGGGAATATATGAATAATTTTCATCCTCGGAGGAGGCAATTACATTTACCTTACCAAACAGCTTAGCCTCTTCAATGGCCTTTTTGGACCATTGCCCTGTGTTGATATAGTCAGCTGCGCGGTTTTTCATTAGATTCATGGGTATCATTGCGAATTGCTGAGATCCGCCGCCTTGAAGGAATAATACCTTATAATGATTAGGAATATTCATAACTTCGCGGAGGGTTTTTTCAGCTTCAGCAGCAATTTCCTTAAAGGCCTTGGAACGGTGGCTCATCTCCATTACGGACATTCCTGAACCCCTATAGTCTAACATTTCTTCTGCAGCCTCGCGAAGTACCTCTTCCGGCAAGACAGCCGGCCCTGCCGAAAAATTATACACTTTTGCCATTCAAAAATTCTCCCTTCTTCTTGATAAAAAAACAAAACCCCCCATCCCATTAGGGACGAGAGGTTATTCCCGCGTTGCCACCCATGTTGCCAAACCGGCCAACTTTTGTCCGCGGTATCGGGCGGAACCCGTTACAATTCATCATTGACCACTCCGGGGTGGAATCCTGAAGTTCGTCAGACTGACTTGCACCGGCCGCCAGCTCTCTGGGCTATTGAACTTAGGACTTCCCTTCATAGTGTTAAAAATATCTAATAGATTGATTCTAATCGATTCTTGCCCATGTGTCAAGGGATAGGTAAGCTTAGTGCCGGGGAAAGCTCCGAAAAATGAACTTTAGGATACCACCGGCTTTTTCCATCGCAATGCCAATACTAAAATAATTGCGTTCATTGCTACTTCAACAACAGAAAAGAAAGTGTAGTGCAATGTGGAAGCCGTCCCTGCTGAAAAAGATCCAATTTGGTAAACAATCATGATAACAGGGGTAATCAAATTGACAATTCTATTGATTTTATAAGGCAGTATTCTTGTCAAAACTACCATTCCAAATGGTATTTCCAGCGATATTCCGGCCAATAACAAAAATCCTTGCGTTAATACAATTCCTCCGACATTTCCTGCGATTAGTCCTCTTAAGGTTTCCTTTTCCATATTGCTTAAAACATCACATAAAATATAATTGAGGGATAAAAATATCCAAAGGGTTGAAATGAGAGCCGGATTTGATATACAGTAATTCTTTTTTTCTTCCATATAAAAACCTCCATCTGTTTTATTGTATAATACTAAAATAAAAAACAAATGAGCACCTACTAAAGTATGGTTTTTATTATATAAGCCCTAGATCCCTGGCTTTTGTAATTGCTTCGGTTCTTCTTTTGACTTGAAGCTTTCCGAATATATTTTGATTATATCCCTTTACAGTACTTAACGCTAAGAAGAGCCGATTACAAATCTCCTGATTGGAATAGCCTGCTGCTATTAAGTTTAAGACCTCAAATTCCCGGACTGTTAAGGGTTCAACCAATGCCTGATTGGCTATTTGCTTTGAAAAATTATTCGGATGAGCCGGTTTTTCAATGATTTTTTGTATAAAATCAGCTGCTTCTATATCCCTAATAAGCGCATTGTATACATCCCTCAATTGATCCGTCAACTCTCTAAATGGCTGAACGAAGTTCTCCGGTTTTCCGATTTGAATTGCTTTTTTCAAAGATGCTATACATGCATCCGCATGTCCTTTACGTTTTTCGATCAAAGCTTCTACAAGCCAGCATTCCATTTGATTTTTTTGACGATTCTGTTTACCGGCCGAATCTGAAAGTTTCTTGACTATGCCGTCGAATCGGTCTAATTCTTCTTGACTACAATCTTGCAGTAAGTAATATCGAATATACAACAGGGTATCAAATGTTTTTAAATAGGGAATGTCTTCTTGCAGATGAAAAGAATGATTTTTAATCCAGGATTGAATCACCCGTTGATTATTTTGTTTGATTCCGATCATTGCTTCCATACTATCCAGTGAAATCCAGTCGGGAACGGGGTTCATACTGTAAGCCCCTTTCCCTTCCAAAATACAATCCATAGCCAAATCATACAAACCTTCATAACAATACAAGGTCGCCAGGTGAGAATAATATTTGTATTTCCAATCAATGATAGAATATGAAAAACCAAATTCTTTACTTTGATCCAGCAGTTCAAACGATAGTTGTTCATTGCCTTGATAAAAAGCAACCCTGGCCAATCCCAGATATAGACTGGCCATTAATAAAGGGACTTTTTCTTCTTGATTGACTTTACGGACGGTTATCTCGAAGATTTTCTTTGCTTCAACCAATCGTCCTTGCTGGATCAATAATTCGCCCAAAACTATGTAAATCGCATTCACAGTAAGTCCGATTGCCTCTTTTTCAATATCCGACAAGACTGTCCTTATTACTCTCTCTGCCTGTAAAAGATCCCCTTCTGCCCAATAGGCTACCCCTAAGAGCATTGCAATGAGCCCTCTTTTATGCAGTAACTCTCGAGGTGTCTTCTCCAAAGCTTCGTTGGTGAATTTGAAAAGTCTATCCATATCCCAAGTTAACGCTGCGCGGTATCCATAAGCCGTTGCAATCGTTGCCGGTAATAAATCAAATTGTTCAAAGTCGCTGATAACAATATTTTTTTTAAAGTCGCTGTCTTCTTGATATGCAGTGTATAACTCGAGAGCATTTTCCAGATAATGGTCACACTCAACAGCTTTGCCCATATCGAGATATGCCCATCCACACCCCATAGACAGAACCGGCCTTTTCCGGATTACTTCTTCGGGCAACAGCTTTGCAGTACTCAACCATGTTGCAGACTGCAATTGTATATCCATTGTAGCCCATTGGCATTCAATGATATTTGCAGCTTCCTCATAATTTTCAGCAATACAAAAATGTTTAATTGCTTCTTGTCTATATCCGTTATCCGAATACCACTTTGCCGCCAAGTTATGGTATCTGTGATTTTTTAACCGTTCCTCCGGACCGATCGAAGTATTTCTTAATTGACGGAGTAAATCACGAAACAAATGATGATATCGGTACCATTTCCCATCCTGATCCAAAGGCACCAAAAATAGATTGGCACGTAATAAATAAACAAGGATTTTATGACTCTGTCCCTTTTCCAAATCCAATATGGCATCGCATAAATCATCACAAAAACGATCCAATATGCAAGTCTGTAATAAAAATTCTTTTACCGATTGTTTTTGTTGACTCAACACCTCTTCCAGGAGATATTCCATCACAAAATGTTGGCTGCCGGAAAAATCCTTAATAAATTCTCCGATATCCTTTTGATTCTGCATCGATATGCCTGCAAGCTGCAAACCGGCAATCCATCCTTCTGTTTTCTTAATCAATCGTTCAACTCCGGTAGCAGGAATTTTCAAGGACATCTTTTTAAAAAGACTATTCACTTCTTTCTCACCGAATCGAAGATCGGAAGCCCTTATTTCTATCAGCTGATGATTTACCCTGAATCTTGATAACGCAAAAGATGGATCTTTTCGGGTAATTATGACAAGACTCATTTGCAGCGGGAAATGCTCTAAAAGAGTTCTTAGAACATGATCAATCTGTTTATTGGTAATGACATGGTAATCATCCAATACCAAAGCGAATGGTTTCTGTATTTGATGCAACTGCATAATCAATGCACGCAAAAATGCCTTATCACCGACATTTTGGTAAGAACTCAACAATTCAGTGAGTCCTTGAGCCACTTCCGAATCAATTTTTGTAAGACCCGCTGTCAAAAAAGTATAGAACTGCTGCAAATCATTGTCCCAATCATCCAAGGAATACCATTCGTAGGGTAGTTGAATTAAATCTAACCATTCGGAAATCAGGGTTGTCTTTCCCGATCCTGCCATAGCAGAAACCAATACCAATTTTCCTTCCGCATCCGTCAAAAGGCGCTTAATTAAATATGATCTCCTCACTAAGTTTGGTGATACTTCCGGTTTATGAAGTTTTACTCCCAAAACTGATCCGCTCATTCTTTATACTTCCATATCAAAAGATATTTTACACTTAACTTCGCAACCCCTGCATTCCATGACTTCTTCAGTCTTTCCTCAAAAGCAGTGCCACAGTTTCCATATGTCTTGAGGATATAGAAAATGCCGCTTGAATAAACCTCATTTTTACTCATTTTCCTAATTAAGTAACTTCACTTATGGATAAGGTACAATATTTTTCCCTTAATGTAAATATTTTTTTACACTATGTAATAATATTCTTATCTGTCATGCATTTTGTTTTTAATGGCATTTATTCTTGCATCCAGGTCTAATTGAGTTTACTTTCAATGTCATCTTTTTTGTCTCCTCGCAGGATTTCTATATACCCTTCTGTTCCGTGCACACGAATCTGCTGCCCATCTTTTATCGGTTTGGTGGCATTTTCTACTCCTACAACTGCCGGTAAACCATATTCACGTGCGATAACTGCTCCATGGGTCATCAACCCGCCAACTTCGGTGACCAAGCCTTTTATGGATACAAACAATGGTGTCCAGCTGGAGTCAGTAAAGGAGGTGACTAATATATCTCCATCTTCAAAATCAGCGTCTTCCACTCTTAAGATGACGCGTGCCCGTCCATCTATAACTACGGAAGAAACAGGCAAACCCACAATAGCTCCGGCTGTGATATTTTCTCGTTTGTACGCACCTATAATGATTTCACCATCTAAAGTAGAGAGAATTCAATTTAAAACCCGATGCCAAGGTGCGTTCTTTTGTAAGCAAAAGTTTTTACATGAAAATGACAGGTTATCTTTGCTGCTTGAAACTACAATTAGAAATATAGATAAAAGTTCATCCTTGGGGTATAACAGTATTACCCTTAAAGAGAT
>JAKPKE010000191.1 GCA_029553855.1 Bacillota bacterium
ATAGAAGTACTTATTTGAATCCAGATAAAATGTAGTTCCTGAACTACTGTCACTGCCAAAAGAAGTGCCGCTATAAGTAAGATACCTATTGGTGCTTGAGTTTCTCAATGTTATTCCCGAACCGGATGTAGCAGAACTAAAAGTATAGGTGTTTGACAAACTGGTAGTTGTAGTAATTGTTCCGTCCGGCTGTACCGATACATTGCTAAGAGCGGTAAATGAAAACGAAGTTCCCCAGAACCAATGATGACCCATACCCACTGCATAATATGTTGTTCCCGTTTTCACAAGCAACACTTTATTGTTTCCCGTAGATGTCGTAGGTGTAAGAGTACCGGTACTGCTATTATAATCATACAGTCTTGCCGAATATGTTCCGGTATCGGTGGTCATACGAAGACTTTCCCCTCCAAACCAACCGGAAGTATATTGACGATACGGAAAATTGTATGTTGCATAACTTAACTGACCGGATGCACTCACACTCCATGTACCGCTCGATGATGTTGATGAAGTAATAACCCCGCTTGAGTTGGCGGAAATATATCGACCTGCATTTGCCAATACCCACCCGCCGACATTTTCCGTGGCTGTCCATAAACATCCCGCATCCTGACCCGTATCGGAAGTGTAATTGACAAGACTGATGGTTCCCGAACTGTTCTTAACCGCAGAAAGATTAACTCCGTTATCTCTTGCCAACAGCAAATACGATGTTCCGTCAACAGGTGAAGTAACAGGATTACCATTTGTATCACATAACACAATGGGATATCCCGTGGAGGCGAAGGAACAAGAAATTCCCGATGCTATGTATCTGTCCGGACCTGTATACGAATCTCTTATTGTAAGGCTTGATGTATCACCTGTAAAGCTGATTGCTCTAGAACCAACACCCACACGCCCTTGTATCCGGTTATTAAGAAAATCCCACAACCCGTTATTATTTGTTATTTTCCAAACCATAGGGTCGGAGCTGAGATCCATACCACTACCGGTAGTTTGATATATTACAGTGAATCCTCCACCGGTTATATATGAGAACAACTGCATATACTGCGTGGTTGATTCAGGATCATATGTAGCATCGGGATAAAAGTCATAATACTGCTGCTTCCATATATGACCCAATATCTCGTTTCTTTCGGTTTCCGTAAGAGTTTCTTTAATGTATTCGGCAACATTTCTGGCTTCAAGATTCAATCCGTCATCTGCTATACCCAAAGAGGTATAACCCTCGGCATCCCTGCCGGCAATAATAAAATCTCCGGCCTTCAGTTTGTCATCAGTCGCATCGGTTACCCTGCTTACTACATATGTAGGTTTGAACCTGTATATGTATGTATGCGTAGCTACCGACATATCGGTAGTAAGAGAGAAAGTATTTGTAGTAATATCATAAGTAAGGTAATACTTAACTCCACCACTGATATAAAACATATATTTCGATATACCGTCATAGTACCATTGAGTTTCCGGCTGAGTGCTGATATTGACATTTATGCGGGTTATACCTATATCCGAACCGGAAGCGGTTAACCAGTCTCTGACAACATTTGTAGAGTAGTAATCCTGATAGAAATACAATCCTTTATCACTGCTTGTCTGATGCCAGTCCACTTCGACAGGCACCATTATGAGCATATCGGTGCTGTGCTGTTCAATAATATTATCGTTTTCATCCAGTATATTACTGTTATTTATAGCGGCAGCCTGAGAGGTTACGTTTGTACCGCATATAACTTTGTTGTTCAATTCGTCTATCGTTTCACCTAAGGCATAGAAACTGGTAGGAGAATCGGGATTATCCACTCTGGCGGTAATCATATAGTTCATATCCGCATCCAGATTATCGCCGATCTCATTAACCTCTTCTATAAGGACATTGATATCATAGTCCGTAGCTTCGTACAAATACGGGTATGTATATTCGGCAGGTGCAGCACTGTAGCTGTTGTTCAAAGCAAGAGCAAATACACCTGGCGACGGAGTTTTCCAGACATAATACTCATAGGGGCTATTACTCCCCATAATATAGAAGGAGTTACCTATATAGTTGCCGGTTCCGTCGGCACGATACAGATCTCCGTAATCACGGGATAAATTCGTGCCTCCAAGTCCCATACCGGTAGGCGATAATCCGCCGCCGGGATTCAAATAACTTCGACCGGTTCCTGTTCTATTTGTATTAATATTAGAAGTCGGAGCCACTACCAAAGTACGTGATGACGGATCATTAGATGCAGCAACATACATATCGGTCTCATCATTTCTTAACTGATAACCGCACTCATATACGGTGGTAGAATTTTGCATTCTTGTATCCAATCTCCATCTGTAATAGGAGAGGTCGCTTGTAGTGGTGAATATTTCAGTTGTGGCATTATAGGTTGAAGTAGGGGCAATATTCATCGATTCTACCGTACCCTGATCATCATAACTGTACGACCCGAGCACATAAGGAGGATTATTAGCCATATCCGTTAAAGGAGCTGTAAGTAAAAAGTAATACTTATTTTCACCAACATAAGCTTGATTCTGGTATGTGGCATCTGTATATGACATACTTTGAACAGGAACAACACCGGAATATTCATACTCATATATTACCTTGTAAAGCCTTATTTCATATATCAGTCCCGCTGCTTCGGGATCGGATGTAATCACAAAGGTTGTTGTGCTATTGTTATATGCCATATAATATAATGTGTCCGAAGACCTGTAATACAA
>JAKPKE010000226.1 GCA_029553855.1 Bacillota bacterium
CCGGCGAATAGTATTCTGATATCCCGGATACAACCTGACGTTTTTCGCTGCCCACCTCAAGCTGCAGCCTTAAGAGCTTGGAAGACCCCTTGATTTTCTCACACTCCAGTACCTTGGCAACTCTCAGGTCAATCTTTGCAAAATCATCTATGGTAATATATTTGTCTCCTTTGTGCGCCTGAGGGGTCGCATTATTCTCTTTGGCAAACTCTACCCTTGGGAATATTATCTCACCCTTCCTGGTAATAGTTCCGGCTTTTAATACTCCGAAATTTTTTATACTTTCCCATGTCTTTAAGGATTCATCATCTACACCCAGCTGGTCAAAAATTTTCACGGGAGCGTTAGGCATAAAAGGCTCTATTAGCACGGCAATCATTCTCAAGACTTCTGCAAGATTATAAAGTACTGTGGCAAGCCTTTCCTTTTTTGCCTCATCCTTGGCAAGAACCCACGGCATAGTCTCATCTATATACTTGTTTGCCCTGCCAATCAGTCTCCAAATCTCCGCCAGAGCATTGGAGAACAGTAAATTATCCATTAACTCCCCGACCTTTGAGGGAACTGTTTCTGCAAGTTCAATAAGGCTTGCATCCAGGGGATCCCCGGTATTTTCGGGAATCGGCACACTCCCTGAAAAATATTTGTCTATCATTGTTAGGGTTCTGGAAAGCAGGTTTCCGAGGTCGTTGGCCAAGTCGGAATTCAGCCTGTTTACAAGTGCTTCCTCGGAATATATGCCGTCTGACCCGAAGGGAACCTCCCTTAGCAGAAAGTATCTTATTGCGTCTACTCCGTATTTTTGTACAAGTATTACCGGATCCACAACATTTCCCTTTGATTTTGACATTTTGCCGCCTTCAAGTATCAGCCAGCCATGTCCGAACACTTGCTTGGGAAGAGGTTCCCCTAACGCCATCAGCATAATAGGCCATATAATCGTATGGAATCTGACTATTTCCTTTCCTACAAGGTGAACATCGGCGGGCCAGTATCTTTTGTAATCCGAATCATCCTCGCTTGAAAATCCAAGGGCTGTAATATAATTTGACAATGCGTCTATCCATACATAAACGACATGCTTCTCATCAAAAGAAACCGGTACTCCCCAATTGAAGGAAGTCCTTGAAACACATAGATCCTCAAGCCCAGGCCTCAGAAAATTATTCAGCATTTCGTTCTGTCTGGTCTGGGGCTGTATAAAACCGGGGTTTTCTTCAATGTGTTTTATCAGTCTGTCCTGATACTTAGAAAGTTTGAAGAAATAGCTTTCCTCCTTCGTTAGCTCTACTTCCCTTCCGCAGTCGGGGCATTTCCCGTCAATCAGCTGCCTCTCAGCCCAGAAAGATTCACAAGGGGTGCAATACCAGCCCTCATACTCGCTTTTGTATATATCTCCCTGGTCATAGAGCTTTTTAAATATCTTTTGTACTGTTTCCTCATGCTGCTTGTCGGTAGTCCTTATAAACCTGTCATTGCTTATCTGCATTAACTCCCAAAGTTCCTTTATTCCGGATACTATTTCATCCACATATTCCTTTGGAGCTACTCCCTTTTCTTCGGCTTTTCTTTGAATCTTCTGCCCGTGTTCATCGGTACCGGTAAGGAACATTACGTCATAGCCCTGCATCCTCTTGAATCTGGCTGCAGCATCAGCAGCAACAGTAGTGTAAGTATGCCCGATATGCAGCTTATCGCTCGGATAATATATCGGAGTAGTGATATAATATGTCTTTTTCCCTTTCATAACGATTCCTCCTTATAAATATAAAAACTCCCATCCCATAAAGGGACGAGAGCTATTCGTGTTACCACCCTGATTCTTTCCTGCCTCGCGGCAGAAAACTCATTAAGTGACTCTTCTATCAGAATTTATCACTTTGCTGTATAACGTCAGCTTGCCGTCACAGGCTAAACAATTGTCTCACCTGTGCAGTTCAGGGGCCATGTTGGGTTGGTTTCATGTACCGGTTCGCACCGCTCCCGGCTCTCTTGGACAAATATGCCAACTTACTCTTCCCATCATTACTTTTAGTATAATAATTATACAATAGAATATACAGCATTGTTCTGGGTATGTCAATACATAAGTACAATATTCTTCGCCCTAATGATTTATTAGGCTTAATTATGCTTTTATTATTATGGCAGTATAAGCCTGCATATAATCACCGCCGCCGAAATCCCTGCTATATCTGCAACCACAGCAGCTGCCATAGTATGACGTATATTTTTTATACCGATAGAACCAAAGTAAACGGTGATAGTATAAAAAATTGTTTCCGTGCTGCTCATTATTATACTTGCCAATATCCCTGCATGGCTGTCCGGACCGCATTTTTTCAATATGTCCGCAAGGATTCCCAAAGCACCGCTGCCTGATAAGGGCTTCATAATAATAAGGGGTATTACCTCCTCAGGTATTCCGGCCGCATTTGTCAAAGGCTTGACAACACAAAGCATAAAGTCCAGCCCTCCGGAACTTCGGAGCATCCCTGCCGCAAGAAGCATAGCTGCTATATATGGAAGTATTCTGAATGTAATAAGCAACCCGTTCCTGGCCCCCTCAGTAAACGCATCATATACCTTAACCCCTTTGAGATACCCATATACAAGAATAAGCAGCATAATTAGAGGGATAATAAAATTCATCTCCCACCTCCTCGTGCCCTTTCAAGCAGCTTGCAGGCTGTGACTCCAACAGAAACCGCTGCAAATGAGGATATTATCGTCGGGAGTATTATTATCCCGGGGTTAGCTGACCCTGCTGAGACCCTAAGGGATAAAACAGTAGCAGGCAAAAGCTGTATTGGCGCAGCATTTACAACAAGGAAAAGGCACATGGCGTCTGTTGCGGTATCTTTTTTCGGATTCAGTTCCTGCAGCTCCTGCATAGCCTTTAGACCCATAGGAGTAGCTGCATTTCCAAGTCCAAGCATGTTTGAGGTTATATTCATTATCATTGCTCCCATTGCAGCACTTTTTGAAGGTATCCCCCTAAAGAGCATCCTCATAACAGGTCTTATCAAAGTTGAAATATTGTCTACCAGACCTGACCTTTCGGCCACCTTTAGCACGCCGCACCAAAGCATCATTCCTCCAAGAAGTCCAATACCCAATTCAATTGAATACTGCAGAGAGACAAATATTTCATCTGTCAGCAGCTCCAAACGTCCTCCTGTTGCTGCAAACGCTACAGCTATTACTATCATATAGTACCAAAGTCTGTTAATCATAAAAACCACCATCCACTCATCATCAATAAAATGTATGGCGGATTCGGTGGTTTTATCACATATTAACCGGGCTGTATGTTTCTATTATTCAGTCAATTATGTTCGGTTCAATTTTATTTTTGCTGTGACAGTCGTGCTGAAGCTTATTGACTGCAGGGCCTTCAAGTATTTCCCCATCATAGGTAAATCTGGAGCCATGGCATGGGCAGTCCCAGGACTTTTCTGCATCATTCCATTTCAACTCGCAGCCCATATGTGTACAAGTAGTATCTACAGTATGAAGCTCATCTTTATTGTCCCTGTAAACCCCCATTTTGCAGTCCTCTATTTCCGCTTCCCCGGCTTCTCCTTCTCCAATATCTATATTTTTAGGAAGGGGCTTCAGTTTTCCTGCGATCAAATTGGCAGCAACATCTGCATTAGTGGATATAAAGCTAATAATTGAGGGGTTGGGTACAAACCTGGAAGGAGCATACACGTCTGACCATGGATTCTCCCCTTTTACAATCATATCCTTTATAATCATTGCCGATACTGTGCTGTTTGTCATACCCCATTTTCTAAAACCTGTAGCCACATAAATATTCGGCGTTTTTGATGTCAATCTGCCTATATAGGGTACTTTATCAAGGGTAGTATAATCCTGGGCTGACCATCTGTAGAGCAACTGCTGCACATCATAATGCTTCTGTGCAAATTCCATAAGCTTTTCGTAATGTTTGTGCAGATTCGTCCCATGGCCTGTCTTGTGATGCTCACCGGCTACCAACAGCAGCTCCCCGTCTTCGTATTCCTGTGAACGAAGCGATCTCCCCGGATTTTCCGCTGTAACATACATCCCCCCCGGGAACTTCTCCTTAACCTTTAATGCAAGTAAATAGGACCTTTCGGGATACATTCTGGCAAAATAAAAACCCATGCCATCGAAACAGGGAAAATGTGAAGCAATTATAATATTATCAGCTGTTACCTTTTTCCCCTGATTTGTAATTACTGTGCCCGGACTTCCTTCTTCTATATCGATTACCCTTGAATTCTCAAATATGAAACATCCGCCCCCCTCAATCTTTTTAGATAAAGCCGACAGGTATTTGCGGGGATGAAACCTTGCCTGATTATCAAACTTCACTGCCCCTTTAATTTTAAACGGAAGCGGGATATTCTCTGTAAATGAGGCCTTTAAACCGAGACCGGCGGCTGTGCTTGCCTCGTCTGCCACTTTTTGCAGGTATGAATCCTCAAAAGTAAAGGTATATGAAGGCTCCCGATGAAAATCACAGTCAATCCCTTCATTTTTTGTTATATTAGAAATTGTACCTATAGCTGCTTCATTCGCTTCAGCATATTGTTTTGCTTTTTCCTCACCCATATAACTTTTTATTTTGCTGTAAATAAGACTGTGCAGAGATGTAATTTTTGCGGTAGTATGTCCGCTTGTGCCTTGGCCAATTCTGCCCGCTTCAATAATTGCCACCCGTAACCCCTCTTTTTTCAACAGGTATGCGGAGGTTACGCCTGTCATCCCTCCCCCTATTATTGCTGCATCTACTTTCATATCCTGCTGTAAGTCCGGGTAGTTGGTCTCGTTACTGGAAGCCAGCCAGTATGATTCGGGCGGTGTCTTAATATCAATATGGCCCATTCCTCTGTTCTTTTCCATTGGTTTTCACTCCTTATCATTTTGTCATATTTGCCATTATTTCTTATCATTTACGGCTTCATAAAAAATATCCGCCCCTGTAATGAATATCAATATTTATAAATCAAAAAAAATAAATAATAATAATTATGAATTTATTTGTGATATCTAGTTGACTTTTATTGTCATAAATGTTAACATTTAATCACAGAGAAAATTGTCGAAATATGTTGATTAATGCAGGAGGAGATATTAATGAAATCTACAGGTATTGTAAGAAAGGTCGATGAATTAGGGAGGGTTGTCATTCCGATAGAATTAAGAAGGACTCTCCACATTGAAGAAAAAGACTCTCTGGAAATATACGTTGATGGCGAGCATATCATATTGAAAAAATATGAACCTGCATGTATATTCTGCGGAAATGCAAAAGATGTAATCAATTATAAGGGCAAGAACATATGCCCTGTTTGTATGGACGAATTAAAAAAATAATTAAAGGTTAGGAGAAATCCTAACCTTTAAACTTACTCATTTACCTTATTTAAATCTTCTAAAATCTGATCTGCATCAAAACCATGCACCTGTGCTGCTTGCTCAACAGACTCCCCTGTCGCACCTGGGCAGCTAAGGCAATGCATCCCATATCTCATAAAAACCTCGGCTGTCTTAGGATTTGCCCTTAATATCTGAGCCACAGTCATATCCTTTGTGAATGCCATTTTTGTCCTCCTTTCAATAAAAACACCCTTTTTGTATACTTCCTTTTTAGGCAGCTTCCTATCCTCTGCCACCTTCTTTACGGCGTGCTTCTTGTCTAACCCTTGTTCTAAATATATTTTTATATGCTCTTCAATAGATATATTATCCCATTTCTTCAATTCTATTTCAACCAGTTCTTTTTCATCTGCTCCCTCAACAATCAGGACAAATTCACCCTTTATTGTTTTATCTTCATACATTTTGATTATCTCGCTTATATTTGCTCTTATTGTCTCTTCAAATTTCTTGGTTATTTCCCTTGAAATTGATATCCTCCTGTCTCCGCACTGTTCCATAATATCTATAAGAGTATTCTTTAAACGGTGGGGTGCTTCATATAAAATAATAGTTCTTGTTTCAATGGATAGTTTTTGAAGCCTCTCTCTTCGCTCTTTCTTATTTGTAGGCAAAAAACCTTCAAAACAGAATCTCCTTGTAGAAAGTCCGGATACAATCAACGCTGTAAGTGAAGCTGTAGGCCCCGGAATCGGGATTATGTCAATGTCGTTATCGATGCAAAGCCTGACAATATCTTCCCCCGGGTCCGAAATGGCAGGCATACCTGCATCGGAAACCAAGGCAATATTTTTCCCTGATTTTAAAAGTTCAACAATCTCCATACCCTTTTCAGATTTATTATGTTCATGGTAACTAATCATGGGCTTGCGAATTTTAAAATGATTCAGCAGCTTTATGGTCTGCCTGGTATCCTCAGCTGCTATTATATCTGCTTCCCCCAGTATCCTGATGCACCTTAGGGTAATATCCTCAAGATTGCCTATGGGAGTTGCGCATAGATACAGTATCCCGGTCATCATTTAATCCTCCCATATATTCTTTGTATCTCTTCGGTGTATTCCCCAGCTTTGCTGTATATGTAAAGGGGATCCATAAACTTTAATTCTTTGTTTCCGCCCCTGGCCCCCTCAATCAGAAGCAAGTTTGGTCTTTTACCTGCCGAAGGGTGCACAAACCTTATCCTTTTTGGTTCAATGCCATTGTTTCTCATCTCATAGATTATATCTGCAAGCCTATCGGTCCTATGTACCATGAAAAATTTCCCTCCGGGCTTTAATAGTGCCTTTGACGTCATTAGAACCTCCTCCAGGCTGCACATTATCTCAAATCTTGAGATGGCTTTTGTTTCAGAAGGATTGTTTATCCCGCATCCTTTCTTCATATAGGGGGGATTGGTTACTATGCAATCATACCTTGCCCTTCCCAAAAGCTCGGGTGAATCCCTAAGGTCCATACAAAGCACCTTAATACTCTTTTCAAGCCCGTTAAGCCTGACACTCCGTTCTGCCATATCTGCAATATCCTTTTGTATTTCCAAAGCAGTAATATCCGCAATCTTTCTCCTGGCATAAATCAGAATAGATATTACACCTGTACCGGTACCTAAATCGATAACCGAGCTTCCTTGTTTAATATCGGCAAATTCCGCCAAAAGTACTGCATCAACGCCATATCTGAAGGAATTATTTTTCTGTATTATTTTGTATCCGTTCTGCAGATCATCAACAGTCTCACCCGGAAATACAAACTCCTCCATAGTATACCTCTCCAGCTGAAAAAAAGACCTTTTTGGTCTTTTTTCAAGTTTATTATTCCTGTACCGGGGCATCAACAGGGCACACATTTGCACATGCGCCACACTCAATGCACTCGTCCGGATTTATTACATATTTATCATCGCCCTGACTGATGCAGCTTACCGGGCATTCCGCCTCACATGCACCGCAACTTATGCATGTATCTTGTATCTTATATGCCATAAAAACACCTCCTATTTAAATTACAACTACATTCTATCATTAATCTTTCCCAAATAAAACCCCTCAGCCTGTTTTTTGTTAATTTTTAAACATTAATTATCCTCAAGCATTTCCAGGTTTTCTATGTCACACTCCATTTCAGGCTCTATGTCCCTCCCGGGCATTAATTCCACTATGTCCTTAACAGAAAAATCTTTAATAACACGAAGGTTGCCCTCCATCAATTCCAGCTTAACTTTGACAATTTCCAAAAGTATATTGGATTCAACTACCTCGCCCCGACCTTCAGGGGTATCCACCAGGGCGCCCACCTTGGGCATATATTTTCTGGAGCATTCGTATAATTCATGCTCATACTTAAGACAACACATCAGCCTCCCGCAAATACCGGATATCTTTGTAGGGTTGAGAGACAGGTTTTGTTCCTTTGCCATTTTAATAGAAACAGGCGCAAAATCACCAAGAAAGGTTGAGCAGCATAGGCCTTTGCCACAAGGGCCCAAACCGCTTATCATCTTGGCCTCATCCCTTACCCCTATCTGGCGGAGCTCTATCCTGGTCTTGAAGACTGACGCCAGGTCTTTTACAAGCTCCCTGAAATCTACACGTCCATCTGCCGTAAAATAGAATATTATTTTGTTGTTATCAAAGGTATATTCGACGTCAATAAGCTTCATCCCGAGATTGTGATGGTTAATTTTCTGAAGGCATATGTCAAAGGCTTCCTTTTCCTTTGCTTTGTTGGATTCATACGCCCTGTTATCCTCTTCAGTGGCAATTCTCAACACCTTTTTTAGAGGAGCGATTATTTCATCCTCAGGTACCTTCCTAATTCCCAGTACAGCTTTTCCGAATTCTATACCCCTTATTGTCTCTACTACGACATTATCATCAACGTTTATTTCCAAATCACCGGGATCAAAATAGTATATTTTACCAGCCTTTTTAAATCTTACCCCAACTGTCTTAACCATTATATGAACTTACCTCCGCAATATTAAACAGCATGACCTCAATGCTGTTTTTTATACCTACATTATGCCTAATATACATTATTGTTTTCTTGATTATTTCTATTATACTGTTTAATTCATCCTCAGTCAAAGCAGAATTATGTTTTGACT
Source organism: Bacillota bacterium (assembly GCA_029553855.1). Classification (GTDB taxonomy): domain Bacteria; phylum Bacillota; class Clostridia; order Lutisporales; family Lutisporaceae; genus BRH-c25. The sequence continues at coordinate 8,540 of JAKPKE010000226.1, forward strand.
GCATCTCCGAATTATCAGTATTAATTATTAAGCTTCCATAGGCCTCCTTATTCTCTCTGAGCACTATCAAATCTCTGACCCAGGACAGTGAAAACTCAAGAAATTTCTCGGCCTCTTCCCTTGAGGCAATCTTCTCCGACGCCAGAAGCAGCGCCTCACTGCAACTCCCCAGCAAAGCCTTCTCCAGTATGTCAATGTATGCAGCACGAATTTTGAAGCTTTCTTTGTCGGTAAGAAGCTCCAGAGCTCTGCCGACTACCCCCTTTGAATGCCTTATTGCCGATTCAATCTCCGCTGATGAGCAATCATACCTTGTTCCTAAAAAATCTCTCAGCTCTGATGCGTTTATCGGTTTAAACCGGTGCACCTGACACCTGGAAACAATTGCAGGAAGCAGAAGACTATAGTTTTCCACAAGCAAAATGAAAACAGTATTATCAGGGGGTTCTTCAAGAGTTTTCAAAAATGCATCCTGTGCGTCGTGTGTCATCTTTTCTGCGTTCTCAAAAATAATTACCTTATACCCGTTTTCAAAGGGCTTTTTTGCTGTTTCACTTATTATGTAACGGATTTGTCTAATTTTTATACTCTGCCCGTCAGGTCTAACAATCCCTACGTCGGGATGGTTACCGCTGCTTGTTCTTATACAAGAGCTGCAACTGCCGCACGGCCTATGGTCAGCTGTACCGCTGCAGTTTAAAGCCATAGCAAAAGTATGGGCCATGAGCTTTTTGCCACAGCCCTCAGGTCCGCTAAAAATATATCCGTTTGAAACTTTATTGTTTTTAACTGCGTTTCTTAGGCTCTCAATTATAATTTTTTGCCCTATTATTTTGTTAAAGCTCATTATTATATCTCCTCTTAGGCATTCCTGTGTCAAGTCAGGCTACATGTACATGTCAAGCAGCATTCCTTTTATATTCCCGATATTTTCGAGTATCTTTATGTTGTCTTTTTCTTCCTTCAGCAATTCCCTGCTAAGCTCCTCAACCTTAGCATTGACTTTCTTTACAAGGGCATATATCTTATGCCTTCCTCTCCTGTCAAAATGGCTTTGTTTTGAGAATTTCAACGAATTATTCATAACCTCATTCATAAATTCTGAGATGAGCTTTTTATAATTTTTTAGTTCTCTCATATCCATATTCCTTGCAAGGTTCTCGCCTTGTTTTTCTATATCGGTCATAAGTCTGTTAAGGCGGCTTGTTAAATCCTGTTCTTCTGTTCTTTTGAGAGTATCTACAAAGCTTGACCTATTACTTATTATATCAGGCCTTTTATCTTCTCTCGAAATGGCGCCGGTAACGGAAGAAGGGCGATTACTTATCTCCTTTATCTTCATTTCACTGTTTCCTAAATTTTCTCAAACCTGTCGATGTCAACCACAAATATTGTTGCTCCGCCGACAGTTATGTCAATGGGGTATGGAATAAACACTCCCGCTGAACCTGTCGGAGGAATGGGAGTCGTAACTACCCGTTTTCTGCTCTTACAGATATCCTTTATTAACAATATCACCGAATCAACCCTATCCTTCTCCACGCCAATCATAAGAGTCGTGTTCCCCTGTCTCAGGAAGCCACCGGTTGAAGCAAGCTTTGTACTGCTTATTTTTTCTTTGACCAGTTTTTCCACCAGATCATCAACATCATCATCCTGCACAACCGCAATTACAAGTTTCATAACTCATTCCTCCTTATTTATTTATCTTTTAACCGTTACAAGGCCTCATAGAATCCCGTGCCAGGATTACAGAATCCTGCCTTATATCTTATACTCCGCATCCCGATTCTAATGACCGGTTTTAATAACCCACACCTTTTCCAGTTTATTATCGGAAGCTCCGCTAATTTTTATCCCCTGCTCCACACATAGTCTCAGGTATTCATATACCTCCTGAGTAATTACCTCCCCCGGCATCAATGAAGGTATACCCGGAGGATACGGTATTATCATTTCACCGCATATCCTGCCTATGCTTTCTTCGGTTTTAATCTGTTCTTTCTCACAGTATACAGCTTCCCAAGGCATAATGGAAAGCTCCGTTGATTTTAAAAAAGCTCTTGATGTCGGTGCTTTTGCCTTTCCGGTTCCGGAATTCCCTATACTCTTTAGTGCTCTCACCAACCTTTCATAATTATCTCTGGAATCCCCAACCGAAGTTATTGCCACTATATTATATAAATCGGACATTTCCATCTGTATATTAAAGTCTTTCCTCAATATTGCCTCGGCTTTAGTTCCACTTATACCGGAAGCCCCTAAATTTACAGTTATCCTTGTGGGGTCCAAATCTGAAATTCCATATTTGCCTATTCTGTCCGGGCCCAAACAATAGAGCCCCGGGATTTTGTTTATTTCATTTCTTGCCCAATTGCTCCAATCTATTATATCATCCAGAAGCTCCCGCCCCTTTTCCTGCATTATTGCCCTTGCAGCATCCAAAGAAGCTAAAAGTATATGAGAAGGGCTCGTTGTCTGAATTAGCTGCAAAAACACCTTCAGCCTCTCTATGTCTACTCTTTCTGACTTTACATGCAGTATTGAGCTTTGGGTCATAGAAGGAAGGGTCTTATGTATGCTTTGCGATGTCATATCGGCTCCCGCCTCCAATGCCGACATCGGCAGCCTTTTATTGAAGGCAAAATGAGAGCCGTGGGCCTCATCTACAAGAAGAAGCATTCCCCTGCTGTGTACGATTTCTGCTATCTTTTTCAGATCAGAACATGCGCCATAATAGGTAGGATAAGTAATAACAACAGCTTTTGCATCCCTGTGTTCATCCAATGCCGATTCTACTGTTCCAGGTTCAACTCCCATTGCTATTCCAAGCTCATTATCCGTTTCCGGCTCTATATATACCGGTACCAGTCTCCCGAGTATTACTGCCCCATATACTGATCTATGGCAGTTGCGGGGTATTATTATCTTATTGCCGGGGTTTGCCGATGCCATTATCATTGAGTATATCCCTGAAGTAGTGCCATTAATCAGGAAGAACGAATAATCTGCCCCAAAAGCCCCTGCAGCAAGCCTTTGGGCTTCGGATACGGCACCCTCGGGACAGTGAAGGTTGTCGATACCAGGCACCTCTGTAGTATCGAGGGCCAACAAATCATTACATATGAAATTAAAATCAACCTTCTTGTATACGTCCCCCCTTTTGTGGCCGGGCATATGAAAGGGTACGGCTCCCTCCTCCTTATATTCCACAAGGGATTTTAGTATAGGCATTCTATTAATATCCATCAATTATCACCCGCTATTTTTAATAAATTCTTTTGACTATATTTAATCCTTTTTCTGTGAATATTTCTTACACTATTGGCAATTATCAAACTATAAGATGATATACTAATTATACTATATATTATGCAATTTGTTCATAATCTGAATTTACCCGGTGTTTTGCGTATTCAATATTGTTTGCCTATTCCTCTTTCATTTAATATAATATATACATAGAATATTCGATACGATATTGTCGATAGCAATGCTGAATTCTTTTTCAAAATGACGGAATTTATTTGGAGGTGGTGCTATGCTCTTGCCAGAGACTGAAAAGCGTTTGAATATAATACTTAAGGCTATAATATACTCGGCTGCAGCATTGGCTATTTATTTTTCGTTGAAACTTACATTTATATATTTTTCGCCATTTATTACAGCCTTCATCTTATCTTTGATAATAGAACCTCTGGTTAAGCTTTTTCAGAAACTAAAGTTAAAACGCGGCGTTTCAGTATTAATATCAATCCTGCTTTTCCTTGGAGGTTTTATTGCTTTTTCAGTATTTGCAGTCACGAGAATCATATATGAACTGATGAATCTGTACAACCGCCTGCCTAACTATTATGATGGACTATCCAAGTTAGTTGCTGAAATAATTCAACAAGCAACCGATTTGTACCTCCAACTGCCTCCGGAAGCCCTTAATATTATACAGAATGTACTGAATACCGTCTTCCAGAAGCTTACAACCCTTTTAAGCCACACAACAACACTGTTAATAGATATGCTTACCGCATTGCCGTCAACCCTGATATTTCTTGTAATAACCCTTATTGCAACCTTTTTCTTTACAAAAGACAAGTATTTAATCAGAGACTTCATTTTCAAACAGCTTCCGTCCTCATGGAACAAAAAGCTGACTTCATTAAAAACGGATCTTTTCGGAGCTCTGGTAGGTTTTTTAAAAGCCCAATCTATAATACTGAGTATAACCTTTATTGAATCCTTTATCGGATTGACCATAATAGGAGTTGACTACGCATTTACTCTGGCAATAGTAATCGCTCTGGTAGATATTCTTCCTGTGCTTGGCACCGGGGGTATTTATGTTCCTTGGGCAGTAATAAGCATTACAATGGGAAATTATAGAATGGGAATTGCTCTTATTGTTCTATACGGAATAATAACGATTGTAAGGTACATGACGGAACCAAAAGTAGTAGGGCAACAGCTTGGCATTCACCCGGCACTTACACTTATATCGATGTTCATAGGCATGAAGCTTATAGGCGCAGTAGGTTTGATTCTAGGCCCTACGGTAGTTGTATCTATAAAGGCATGTCAAAATGCAGGAATAATTCCAAAATTCAAATAAGAACAAAGCGGCTTCGCCGCATTTGCTGCCCATACGCCTTTTTCGAGTATGCGGGAAAAATATGGCGTGGGCACTTAAATAAAGGGTTTTATTGTATAGGAAAGTTATACTTTCCTATACAATAAAAAAAGCTGCGATTGCAGCTGCTTTTATTGATTATTTATTCTTTTAATGATTAGCAATAGGGAGTTCGATAACAAAGGTAGCACCCCCACCCGAATTGTTAAATGCAAACAGCTTCCCGCAATGGTTTTCAATTATCCTGTGGGATATTGCCAAGCCCAAACCTGTACCGGTGTCTTTTGTGGTAAAAAAAGGTTCAAATATCTTGTTAAGATATTCAATCTTTATCCCGTTTCCATTATCTTTGAACTCCATTTTCACCAGTTCATTTATCTGATCATACCAAATATTTATGTTGATTCGACCATTGCTATTCAAAGAGTCTATCCCATTCTGCACTATATTCATAATAACCTGTCTTATGCTTTCACTATCAGCATTAATAAACGGTATTTCCTTCTGTATATCTACACTGATATCGATGTTCCTAGACTCGGCATTGCTTTCAACCAGCGGCAATATTTCTTCAATAATCTTATTTATGCTGACTATTTCAAATACAGGCTTTTTCTGTGCAAGCGTAAGAAATCCTTGGATCAATAAACTTATCCTATCGATTTCACCCGTTATTACTTCATAATATTTACTGTCTTCAAGACAGTATTTCTTACCAATAATCTGGATAAGTCCTTTTACAGAACAGATTGGGTTTTTTATTTCATGGGCCAGCTCGGCAGCCATCTGCCCGACAGTTACAAATCTCTCTGTACGCGAAAGCTGCTGCTCGAGTTTTCTATTTTGGGTGACGTCATGCACAACTGCAAGAATTCCTGTCATCTTTTTACTTTTGCCTCCCAGCAAATGTGTTGATACCTCAAGGTAATGAATTTCATTATTCATTACAAAAATAATATCTTTTCGCTTGAATTCTTTTTGTGTCTCCAAAGATTCAAATAAGGCTAAAGGCAGTGATTTGCAGTCGTCATAGTAGTCCAGCTCGTTAACCAAATCATACAAGTTCTTGTTGACTAACTGCTTCTCTTCAAGTCCTAATATACGGCATAAACGCTGGTTTATACTCCTGACTTTTCCTTTATTGTTTGTTATTATTATGCCATCGGATATTGCGTTGAATATCGAGTCGCCATCAGAAATTCCTTCGTTTATTATATCGGGAATGTTTTTAAACAATGTATTGCCTCTGATTAGCTTATATATATCATCAGCCATTAACAACACAATGATTATCTCGCTAAGCACCAGTATTATAAATACATTTTCGTTGCCTTCGATTAAATTTGAATAAGCAAATATAATGTATGCAATAGTTGATACAAAAAATAATGCAGCTAATGACATTAAAATGTACCTGATTTTAAGAGAAGCACTCTTGGATACTTCTTTCATTAACATACCCATCCTACTATAAATAACATCAATGTCATACAAATTAGGCTGTTAACTTTAAGTATATTATATAAATGGGAATTAAAAATGACTTATATATATATAGTTGTTTAAATTTTTAAATAGAACAAAAATCTTCTTATGATGCTGATTGTATAATGATATGAACAATTCATAAAAAAGCATTGACAAATTGCGAATTTTATGTAAAATTTTGTCGAATAATAGGTAAAGATATGAAATAGACTCCGCTTTGGACGGAGTTTATAGGCCCCAAAGGATAAAATAGCTAATCAGTTTTCTTGCAGGCAAAAATCTCTCTTAAGGATTTTTTGAAAGGAGGCCTTGCTATACCATACTCAGTTATTATTGCGGTAATAAACCGAGCATCGGTCACATCAAATGCCGGATTGAATACTTTTATTCCCACAGGAGCCATCCTTTTTGCATACCACTTTTCCGTAACCTCCTCCGGCATTCTCTCCTCAATTTGAATATCCTTGCCGGTTCCACAATTCATATCTATGGTAGAAGTAGGGGCACAAATATAAAAGGGTATTCCGTAACTTTCAGCAAGTATTGCAATGGCTGAAGTTCCTATCTTGTTTGCAGCATCCCCGTTGGCGGCTACCCGATCACACCCTACGAATATAGCCTGGACCCAGTCGTTTTTCATTACCGTTGCTGCCATATTGTCACATATAAGCGTCACATCAATACCGGCCTCATTAAGCTCATAAGCAGTCAATCTTGCCCCTTGCAGCAACGGCCTGGTTTCGTCTACGAAAACTTTGAAATTGTAGCCTGATTCATGTCCTAAATATATTGGTGCCAATGCAGTTCCATACTTTGCCGTCGCCAGGCGGCCTGCATTACAATGGGTCAATATTCCATCATTTGGCTTAATAAGTGTCAATCCATATTCTCCTATAGACTTACATACCCATATGTCCTCCGCTTTAATCCCATCAGCTTCATTAAGCAGTGCTTGCTTTATTTCCGCAATGGCCTTTTCCTTGTTTTTCTTTACGCAAGACTCCATTCTGTCAAGTGCCCAAAAAAGATTTACTGCAGTAGGTCTTGCTGAAGCAAGGTATTTCTTAACCTTTATAAACTCATCATAAAAGCTGTCATAATCATCTGCTGCCGAGAACTTGACTCCTAGATATGTCCCATATGCAGCAGCAATACCTATCGCCGGTGCGCCGCGTACCTTTAGCTCATATATAGCCTCCCATATCTGAAGCTGGGATGTGAGATGAAGATATTTTGTCTCATTAGGCAGCTGCGTCTGATCAATTATTATCAGGCTGCTGCGATCATCATCAAATAATATGGTTTCAATATCAGCCTTTTCTTTCACCTTGACATTATCCAATTACATTTTCCCCCTACGAACTTTGTATGTTATTTTGTGTCTATCATACCATCCAAATATGGAATCTGCAATAATATAAGGCGGCGTTCAGGGCATTGTGCGCTGACCGACCCGTAAGCATGCTGCAGCAGAATGCCTACATCTGTTTAACGATATCAACGAAGCAACGCTTCGTTGCCAACGGGTAGAAACGATTTTACACTTAGAAGTTCTCTGTTAC
>JAKPKE010000240.1 GCA_029553855.1 Bacillota bacterium
GGACGGACGTTTTGTAGGCGGTCCCATGTACTACATTGAAAAGGGACTGAAAATGAAATGGCTGGCACTTGTATTTGCAGGTTTTGGAGCACTTGCAGCCTTTGGAATAGGCAACATGGTTCAGTCAAACTCCGTTGCCGCTGCTCTTAATGTATCCTTTGGAGTCCCTCATATAGCTTCAGGTATTATTATAGCAGTTGTTTCAGCGGTAGTTATCCTTGGCGGTCTTAAGAGAATCGCCCAAGTTACTGAGCTTTTGGTGCCCTTTATGGCTGCATTCTATATAATAGGCGGATTGGCTATCATAATAATGAATATCAGCCATATAGGAGAGGCCTTTTCATTAATATTCGGCAGTGCATTTACAGGCAGTGCGGCTGTAGGCGGATTTGCAGGCTCAACCGTGCAGCTTGCAATGACCAAAGGTGTTGCCCGTGGAGTATTCTCCAACGAGGCAGGTCTCGGAAGCGCTCCTATTGCTCACGCAGCAGCAACTACAGACCATCCTGTACGCCAGGGTCTCTGGGGCGTATTTGAAGTTTTCATGGATACAATCGTAATTTGCACCATTACCGCATTATCGATAATGTTAACGGGCGTATGGAACAGCGGCGAGACAGGTGCAGCTCTGACTACCTTAGCATTCAACAAGAGCTTGCCCGGTATCGGCGGATATATAGTATCCATTGGAGTACTGCTTTTCGCATACTCGACAATACTCGGCTGGGAATACTACGGAGAGCGCTGCGCAGAATTCTTGTTCGGGCCTAAAGCTATTATGCCCTATAGAGTTCTGTGGATACCCTTTATCGTCATCGGTTCTATTGGCGGTTTGAACATGCTCTGGGATTTGGCGGATACCCTGAACGGCTTGATGGCTATTCCCAACTTGATAGGTTTATTATTCTTAAGTCCGGTTATTATCAAGCTAACCAAGGAATTCTTCTCCAAGCAATATGTGGAAGAAGAGAAAAATGTAAAAGCATAATATTAAGAATAATGACAGGCGAGGGTTTGAACCCTCGCCTGTTTTATTTTATACATTATCTGCCTAACATAAAAAAAACGCATTTATCAAAAATAAATGTGAGGTGATAAAATGAAGAAGAAAATAGCAGCATTTATAGTGATACTCTGCTTCTCAATGTCTATAGTACAGATTTTCGCTGATACAACCTACACAGTACGCTATGGCGACACCATGTGGAGAATAGCACAAAAGCACCAAGTGGGCATAAGTGAAATAATATCAAAAAATCCCCAAATAAAGAATCCTTCATTGATATATCCGGGGCAGAAAATTACAATACCAAGCACAACTGCAATAAATGCACTGGAAAACGAGGTAATACGTCTAACCAATATTGAGCGGTCCAAGAGAGGCCTTGCAGCGCTTAAAGCCAATTGGCAGCTTTCCAGGTGCGCAAGATATAAATCCCAGGATATGATAAACAGGAACTACTTCGCTCATCAATCCCCGACTTACGGCTCTCCTTTCGATATGATTGAATCCTTCGGAATCAGTATGGCAGCAGGAGGCGAAAACATTGCAATGGGTCAGAGAACACCCGAAGAAGTGGTAAGATCGTGGATGAATTCTCCCGGTCACAGGGGAAATATCCTCAGCACAGCCTTTACGGAAATTGGTGTGGGAGTTGCAAAGAGTAAAAACGGAAACTACTACTGGACTCAAATGTTTATCAGGCCTGGAAGATAATATCCGGAATCCCAGGATTCCGGGTCATCTGCTTACACAATTTCTTCCTTTTGATTTTGCACGGTATAATGCCTTATCGGCCGATGCGATAACTTCCTCCGGCTTTTTATATATCTCGCTTTTTTCCGCTGCTCCGATGCTTACTGTCAAATACAGCTTCTTATATGCCCTGCCCTTTGTCACTATTTCTGCAGGTTTTTCTTCAGGCCTTCTTTTACTTCTTTTTATAAAGCCCCTGTTGGCAATATATTCGCGAAGCTCCTCCAGATAGGGTATTGCCTGTTCAGCAGTTTTGCCGGGAAAAACAATAGCAAATTCTTCCCCCCCATATCTGAAAGCCTTTCCCCCCCCGCCTATGCCTTTTATGCATACCGCCACAAGCTTCAGCACATCGTCTCCTACTTCATGGCCGTGAGTATCATTAAACTTTTTAAAATGGTCAATGTCCAGCATAGCTATGGTAAATTTACCCCCAAGATTCTGCATTTCTTCTTTCAGTGCTCTTCTGGAGGGCAATCCCGTAAGTTCATCCGTATAAGCCATATTGTAAGATGCCCTGAGGGCTACTGCCGCAAGCAGAATCCCTGATATTAAAAACATCACAGACGATGCAGCCGCATCCTTGCTTAACAGTAAAGAGGCAAAGGAGAGTATTGTTATACCCATAAAGGGCGCATCATTATTTTTCCCCGTTACGGCCTGTCTGGAAAAAAGGTAAGCTAAGGCAGCCGAAAACAGCAGCAGTGATAAATGTGGTAAATCGGGCATAAATATTATATTCTCTGGAAACAGTTTAATATCAAAAAGCTGAAGCAAATCCGTATCGTTATACCATATTATCCACGCCCCAATGATTAATTCGCAGATTATGAAAAGAAACCTCATTCTGCCCCTGACAGATACTACACCCTTTTCTTTGAGTGCTGAAAAAAGAAGGATATTAACAGGTATATAAACCGAAATCATTGAAATTATCATATTGTAATATCCATTTCCATCAGATCCATGTGGAAAATAGTGCAAAAGAAACAGTTGACTGAGCATCAAAGTCAGGGAACAGAAAAACACTCTGCTCCGGTTGAACCACCAGCCAAAAAACATTCCCATGGCAAACAGCAAATAAGAGGCATATTGTGAAATCAACCTGATTTCAGGCGGAGCTGCCTTCAGCCCTTCTGAAATGAAATATGCGATTGTTAAAAGCAAGCAGTTTATTCCCAAGGATATCAAAGCTTTTGTTGTTTTATTCACTGTACTTACCCTTTCCATGGCTGTAAATGATTATCTTTATAATACCATAAATCCCTATCATCTTCTGCCCCATATAGTTTAACATAATAACCCTTTGCGCCTTCTCCGCATAGCATTGACAGGCAAATGAAGTCTTCACTCCGATTTTTTATCGTCTGCCAGGCTTATGTAATATTCATACAATACCTTATGTTCTATTACCTCAAGTTTCCCCTTTTCACTTATATCGTATAAACCCCTTGATATTTTTTTAAACCACCCATAGTGATTTTTCCATAGTATGGTTGTCGTCTTCTTTGCATCAGTACCCATATCCCTCAATTGTCCTGGGTTCAAAGGCCCGTGTTTTATCAGGCAGCAGGCTATATGCACTGCCATCTCCCTATAGGCTGTCATGAGCTTTTTCCCCGTACTTCCCCCCGAGTTAAAATCCCCATATCTGGAGTTCAGTTCCTTTATCAGTTCCTTCCTTTTCTTTTTACCCTGCCCCTTGCTTCTTTCCATATCAAAGGGCACAGGCTCAAAAGCAACCTCTGCAAAGGAAAGGTCTTTCTTCAGTGATACCAGCATAAGCCCAATCTGCAGTCTCTTGAGTAAATAGCTGAGGTTCTTCCACCTCTTGGAAAAAAGATTTTTACCCGGTTTCGGCACAGCTATATATACCGTATCTGCAAACCTCTGCCTTAAGGTTGCCTGCAAAATGACATCAAGATTCAGGCTTTTTTTCATCTCAACAATTAGAAGCTCTTGATCCTTTACAGCCGCAATATCACAGTGGCTGACCTCGCTGCGGATCGTATAGCCCAAGTCGCAGAGATAATCATATATAGGTCTGTACAAGTCCTCCTCCTTGAAGTCCTTATTCTTACTGCTCATAATATCACCTTTATCTGTGTTTAATATTATGTAACCAGTATACAGGAATACGGAAGAATCAGTCAATTCAAAAACCACCTGTCCAAAGATAGTCAGGTGGCCGGAGATAATCTTACTTTTCCTTACACTATTGGTGCCAGCAGCATTATTTCTTCATTTGCCCGGTATATTGTATCAAATTGCAAAATAGAAATAGGGTTCCTTCCAATTCCTGCTTCAATTGTATATCCGGGTCTTCCGTACTGTTCTATGAACCAGTCCTTACAACCTGCATAGGCAGCCTCAAAGGGTACTTCGGAAATCGCATACCCGCTTACACTTGAAAAAATCCTTGCTATCTGCAATGCTCCCGGCGGGGCTATTCCCTTATACATCCAGTATATAACCCTTCCCTGGGTATGATAAGCTATAACCAGTCTGAAATTATGCCGGCGGGTGAAATCTACCACAGTCTGGGTTTCCGGTTCCGAAAGAGGCCGCGGCCCCCCATACCTGGTAGGGCCCGGGCCGTTTACTCCAAGAAATGGTTCCTGTGCTTTGGCCTCCTCCCAAGAGGCAGGATAGTTCCTATTCAGGTCCACCCCTCTGATATTGGCCTGCCAAACCTGTGAAAACGGCAGACCGGTATCGTTCCATGCAAGCAGACTGTCATAATACGGATTATCCCTTTTCAGCCCTGAAAGCACCAGGTCTACCCCGTCCGGATTGACCATAGGCATAATGAATATGCTGCTTCTGTTCCAGATATCACGGATATTGTAGCCTCTTATCCGGGAGTTGCTTGAGTATCCCCGGGAGAAATTCTCAATGAATTTCATCAGTAGCGGAGAAGTTATCCATTCCAAGGAATGGTGCGCCCCGTTATAAAATACCTCCGTTGGCCCATTTCCAAGCCTTATATAATATAGGTTCTTTCCAAGCACGCTTTTCCCGGCAATTCCCGTTTCTATGAAAGGATATCTTGCCTTGAGCCCTTTTATATTTCTTTCCATTATTTCATAGGTGTAGTCGATGTCGGTAAAAACCACATCAATTCCATAGGGCACTATGACTGTCTGCCCAACCCTGAGCCTTAAGGGGTCTATTCCCGGATTGGCTGTCAGCACAGCGTTCAGAGTGGTGTAATACCTTCTGGATATGTTGTAAAGGGTATCTCCCGGTCGAATAGTGTAAATATCATAGCCCCTCAGGAACCTCTCAAAATCGTTCCAGGTAATCGGACCCACCACTCCGTCGGGCTCAAGCCCATTATCCAGCTGAAATTCCCTTACCGCTTCCCTTGTCTGCTGTCCAAAAATTCCGTCTATTACCCCGGGATTGTAACCAATCTTCACTAATAAGCTTTGTATGAGCTTCACATCCGGGCCCCTGGAACCCGGTTTCAATGTCTCCACAACATCACCCCGTAAACTTGATTGCAAGCGCCGATATATCATTATATTCAAATACGGCATTAGTTGTTACAATCAGCAAAAAACGCCCGGCATAGGCGTTTTTGCTTTAGTTGCTTAAGTCTGACGTACAGTGGGGACATTTACTTGCGTCGATATATATTTCGCTGAAGCAGTATTTACAAGTCTTTGTCTTAACAGGTCCGGGCTCTTCCTTCTTTTTTGTCATGCGGTTTACCTGCCTTATTACCATGAATAATGCAAACGCAATAATCAGGAAGTCAACAACATTATTGATAAATAGTCCATAATTCAGGGTTGCAGTACCTAAGGTTACGGATAAGCTGGCGAAATCTACCCTTCCCAGAAGCAACCCAACCAAAGGCATAATGATATCGCCGACCAGAGATGAAACAATTTTCCCAAAGGCTCCGCCAATAATAACACCGACAGCCAAATCAATTACATTTCCTCTCATTGCAAAAGCCTTAAATTCTTTCCACATACAAATCCTTCCTTCATCAATAATTATTATTATATTTGATTGTGTATTAATTATAGCGTAAGGTTATGTGTATTTCAATTTAAATCTGCTGCACCGGACCTTATTATATTCTCCGCAATTTATACGCGGCATCAAATATACTTTCACTTCCTAAAACTGCAGAAGCCACTGCTATTCCATCAACTCCGGCAGCTTTAACTGAAGAAGCATTTTCCAAGTTTATACCGCCAATGCCGACAACAGGTATATGCACTGTTTCTTTAATCTTTTTTAATTCCCTTAGAGTAACATTCTCAGTGTTGCTTTTTGTTTTGGTCGGAAATAGAGCACCTATGCCCAAATAGTCCGCTCCCTGATTTTGAAAAACAATCGCTTCCTCAACACAATTGGCAGACGCTCCGATAATCTTATCAGAACCCATAATCTCTTTGGCAGAAGATATCGGCAAATCTTCAGGTCCCAGATGTACCCCGTCTGCATCCACAGCCAAGGCAATATCAACCCTATCATTAATAATAAGGGGGACACAATATTTAACCAGCAGCTCCTTCACTTTTAATGCCAAAAGATAGTAATCATAGTCGCTTATACCTTTCTCCCTCAACTGTACCAGGGTTACTCCCCCTTTCACGGCGGCTTCTATGCTTTCGAACAGTTCCTTTTTGCCCAATACCTTCCTATCGGTTATCAGATACAGCGAATAATTTATCAGCCTTTTATCCTGCATACACCGCACCCTCCCTTATAAATGTTTCTTTGTTCAGATTATATATATTGTCAAAAAGTCTTACTTTGAACATACCTATACCTTCATCGGACAGTAAGCAGGCATTGGCAAGCTGACCCGAAATTCCCATAGTCATAATGCCCGCAACAGCTCCTTTCAGGTAGTCCGTTGTTACACTGCAGAAAGCACCGATAAGGGATGAAGTCATGCAACCTGTACCTGTAACCTTTGAAAGCATATCATGACCATTATTTATGACATAAGAAGTGCTCCCATCTGAAACAAAATCCCTCCTGCCGGTAGCAGCAACAATGCAATTAAGATTTTTTGCCAGTTGTTGTACAATTCCGGCGGCGTTATCAATATCCTGCAAAGAGTCTACTCCATAGTAACAGCCGTCTACATTTGCCAAATACATTATTTCCGATATATTACCTTTGATGACATCAGGTCTGACATCTTCCAGCAGCCTGCTGCACATTTCTTTCCGAAAGGAAGTGGCGCCTGCTCCAACCGGATCAAATACTATAGGAATGCTCATTTCTTTTGCCTTTTTACCGGCCAGCAGCATCGATTGAAAGTTATTATTATTCGGTGTTCCAATATTAAGCACCAATGCTTTTGCCATTGCCACAACCTCAGAAACTTCAGCGGGGTCATTTGCCATTATTGGCGAGCCTCCAACTGCCAACACAACATTTGCACAATCATTTATAGTTACGTAATTGGTTATATGGTGAATCAAAGGCCTGTTTTCTTTTATTTTTATCAGCAGTTCTGATGCTTCTCTAATAATCTCCAATTTTTAGTCAACCTCCATGATAAACAATATATCAGCCCTGTTATTGCCATTACAGGAACTGTCGCACCAAGCACAAAGTCAAGCTTTATAAACTGGTAATACATTATGACGCCTATGATCCAGACAATTGCCGCCCCCCAGTTTACAAGAAGTCCCTCCTGAAGCTTTATATTCTTTTTAACTATAAAATAATCTGTAAGCAGTATTGCAAAAAGAGGTGCAAATACCGAGCCTATTGCATATAAAAAGTTTTCATACTGTTCTATTGGCACTATTACTGCAATCAAAGTCCCTGTTATTCCCATAGCCAATGCAGCTTTTCTTTCGTCCGCCTTGGGAAATATATTCAAAAATGTCACCCCGGCTGAATATGCATCAAGAAAGGTAGTTGTTACAGTTGATAGTATTACAATCCCAAGAGCAGTGAAGCCAAGATCCGCAGCCAGCATCATTGCGCCGGGGTCAGGATTGCCCGCAGTGATAGCAGCCCCAAGGCCGATTGTATACATCCATGAGCTTCCTATAAAGTATCCCAGAAAACTTCCTGCCACACCATCCCTTTTTCTTTTTGCAAACCTTGTGTAATCGGCTATCAATGGGAGCCAGGATAGAGGCATAATCACATTAAGTTCTATAGCTGCTCCGAAGGACATGGTGTCTGCTGCCCCTTTACTGAGCAATTCACTGTTGTTGAAAACAACTGTACTCAGCAAAATTGTGAGAAGGAAAAGCAGAATTACAGCAATCAGGTTAAGTTTTTTCATCCCTTTCTTGCCGAAATATATCCACAGGCAGATAAGCCCGCCTATTATGATGCTCCAAATATAAATGTTGTTGTAGGACCATAATGCTT
Organism: Bacillota bacterium; assembly: GCA_029553855.1. Classification (GTDB taxonomy): domain Bacteria; phylum Bacillota; class Clostridia; order Lutisporales; family Lutisporaceae; genus BRH-c25. The sequence continues at coordinate 8,123 of JAKPKE010000240.1, forward strand.
TTGTAATCTCATTGACTGACCTTGCTCCGGATATTATCATGACAGCAGTCCACCCAAGGAGCTGAAGAACATTCAAAACCGAAAAAAGATAAGCTCCATATTTGCCAAAGGATATTCCTGTTGACATTATGGAAGGAAGTCTTGTTTCCGCCCCGATTATCCCACCAAGAATTAAAATTGCAGTGCCTATAATATGTCCTACAATTATTGCGGTTAATCCGCTTTTGAAGCCAAGTGGTGCAAGCAGTCCCCCAGTCAATATCTCGGCTATCGAAATAGCTGCCCCGAACCAAAGGGCAAGGAAGCTTAGAAGTGTAAGATTATCCCTTGATTTACTCATCTAACATACCTGCTTTCTTATATAATGTATAAAAATGATTTGTGGGTCCTACTCCCTTGCCTATGGAGAAAGAATTTTCTATTGCAGCAGTAATGTATTCTTTTGCTTTTACGACAGCTTTCTCTGCCGAATATCCTTTTGCCAGGTTGGAGGCAATAGCGGAGGATAAGGTGCAGCCCGTTCCGTGTGTATTTTTTGTGTTAATTCTCCTGCTTTTCAAGCAGTTGATATTAGTGCCGTCAAATAGGATATCTGTTGCTTCGTCATCAAGGTGGCCTCCTTTTATCAGTACATTTTGAGGACCCATTTCAAAAATCATCCTTGCCGCTTTTTTCATATTTTCGATACTATCTATTCTCATTCCGGTAAGCACTTCCGCTTCAGGAATGTTCGGAGTAACTACCGTTGCTAATGGCAATAAACTACCGGCTAATGCTTCCTTCGCTTCAGGCTGTAAAAGGTGGTATCCGCTTTTAGATACCATAACCGGGTCTATTACAATATTGGATGGCTTATAGAAACGAAGTCCTTCTGCGATAACATTTATTGTTTCTATTTGTGAGACCATGCCTACTTTCAGCCCATCCACCCTTATGTCATCAAATATTGCTTGTATCTGTTTTTCAATCAGTTCAGCCGATATGTCCTGCACCGCCAAGACTCCCTGCGTATTTTGGGCAGTTACCGCTGTGATGACGCTCATTCCATATACTCCGTGAGCGGAAAAAGTTTTCAGGTCCGCCTGGATGCCTGCGCCGCCGCAGCTGTCCGAACCTGCTATAGTTAAAAGGTTTTTCATATTACTATCACCTCTAAACATCAAATTTTCTCAGTATGTAGTTTCTTTCCAAAAGAATTAATATTGCGTATCCTATAATACTGCCTCCAATAGTGCTTATCAAAAAAGGTATGATGAAATAGAATGCTGCAATATCCTTTCCCAGAAGCAGCTTTGCAATAGGGAAAGCCAATAAACCTCCTAATATACCTGTCCCAATTATTTCTCCGGCCACAGCATATAGTTTATTACCGAATTTCTGATACACAATCCCGGCCAAAAATGCTCCAATCATGCTCCCGGGGAAGGCCAAGGGTGAGCCGGTCCCCAATATGTTCCTCAGTAAGGAAATCAGAAATGCAATGGCTGTACCATACCACGGACCTAACAGTACAGCAGACAGGACATTGATTGTATGTTGCACCGGAAAGCATTTGGCTGCTCCGACGGGTATGTAAATCAAATTACCCGCTATTGTACCTAATGCTACAAGTAATGCTGAAAATGTAAGTTTTTTGGTCTGCATAAAAATACCCCTCCTGCTTTTTCGTACAAGGGGGGCTAAAAGGAAAAGCATAAACCCCGTTATAAGGATTTATGCTTATACTGTTAAATAAACATATTACTTCCCTACGCTGGTATTATCCAGATCAGGTAAAAGGGTCAGAGACTATATCGGTTCCCTATCTCAGCTGGCCTATCCAGCCCCCCTAGTACGAAAGCTATTATTTGTATATGATTTTAGCATAGTATGCTCGCCATTTCAAGCTTTAGTTGTCTTCTATTGCACTTTTTCTGAATTTATCGACCTCATCTGAAAGTTTATAATTTGACTTTTCCAGAACCTCCATATACTTGCCCAGAAGCTGCATCAACCTGCTGCCGTCATTATCTTTCACAGCCTTTATATAAGTCTCTTTGGCTTTGGGATCCATCGTTTTTGTATCATAGCTGAAAAGCGGAGTATTATTCAGTCCAAACAGCATAAATGTAATATATTTTTTCTGCAGCTCCTTAATGCTTTCTGCTTTTGGGGAATTGCCATGCTTCTTAATAAAGCCCTCCTGTGCTAATGCTCTCTTTATGACATCATCCCAGCCGATCACAAGAGCTGCATCCTTAGCCGGAACCTTGTCAGACTCCGCCGCCATTATATCTATATAATCCTTCATATCTTCCGCAGCGTACTGACTGAATTTCTTCACATACCTATAATCTATTATCGGGAAAAACATGCCCTCCGCCGTTTCAACCTTATAGCCCATGTTTCTGGTTTCCGTCAGAAGGCTCTTAAGTTCGGAATCCTCTATATCATAAATTCTGTCTATATCAAAATCCGTCTTGAATATATCCATCAGGCTGTTTTGTAAAGGCCCCCCATTGTCGTACCTTTCCTCCATTGCCGGCAGCCGGTTTTTTTGTGCTTTTTCAAGCTCTTCCAACATTATGGATGCATTATCCCTGGACATGTCTTCAATATTCTTATCCATATACTCTATTATTGCGTCAGGCTTAGGGTCCGTTTTCACAAGTGCCGCAAACTCAGCCATTATCTTATCTTGTTTATTTTCTTCTTCAATGGGTAAATTTCCCCCGTCCGCCTCAGACCCGGCATTATCATTGATAAATGCCGAACACCCGGACAACGATCCGGCGCCTGCAAGTATAACAGCAGACA
>JAKPKE010000262.1 GCA_029553855.1 Bacillota bacterium
TCTCAGTTCATCTCCCGATATTGTTTCCTTATCCAGAAGCAACCCTGATATCTGCTCTAAATCACTTCTGTGTTTAGAAAGAAGCTCGCGGGTTTCATCTTCAACTTCCCTTAATATTACGGTGATTGCTGAATGAAGTTGATCATCCGGAATATCTTCCGCAGATACTATTCCAAGCTCTGACATTCCACTGTAAACAATTTGTTTTGCCATATCGGAGGCATGCTTGAAATCATTTGAACCCCCTGTGCTTCGATTTTTGAGCATCAGTTCTTCCGCCAGAACACCTGCCAAAGCCACCGCAATTTTCGATTTAAGCTGATCACAGGTGTAAAGATACATATCGGTTTCCTGGGTTTGGCGTACATAACCCAGGGCATTGCTTCTGGACGCAACATTGACGCTGGCTACAGAGCCGGGAAGCTTAAGCTCTCCAATAAGCGCATGACCGGATTCGTGTATTGCAATCCTGTTTTTTTCTTCTTGGCTTGGAAGCCTGTCAAGCTTTTCCCCCATCATAACCTTTTCAATAGCGCTCTGGAAATGCCGCGAGCAAATTTTGCCGGAGTTTTCCCGCATAGCCAAAATGGCGGCTTCATTTGTGACGCTCTCCAGCTGTGCGCCGGAGAATCCGAAGGTATCTTTGGCTAAAGAATCAATGGTTACATCAGGAGCAAGGGGTTTATTCCTTGTATGCAGTTTAAGTATATGCTTGCGTCCTTTTCTATCAGGCAAATCAACCTGCACCAGACGATCAAATCTGCCGGGGCGAAGTAAAGCCGGGTCAAGCATATCAGCACGGTTTGTTGCGCCGATTATCAGTACTTTTACTTCTTCATCCGATGATATGCCATCCATTTGTACCAGGAGTTCATTCAGAGTCTGATCGTGTTCCTGATTCCCGTAATTTTGCCTCCTGGCTCCCCCAAGGACTTCTATTTCATCAATAAATATAACAGCACCGGGTTTTTTCAATTTTTTTGCCATTTGCCTTGCTTGATCAAAAAGCCTGCGCACTCTCTGAGCACCTACACCAACATACATCTCTACAAATTCCGAGCCGCTGGCAGACAGAAACACTGAATTTGTAAACTGTGCTGCCGCTTTGGCCAGTAAAGTTTTACCGGTACCCGGAGGCCCGGAAAGAAGTATCCCCTTTAGGGGGCGAATTCCCATAAGCTTTATTTGCTCATCATTTTTTATGAACTCAAGTGCTTCACAAATCTCGTTTTTTGCAACCTCCTGACCCCCTATGTCATCAAAGGAAACCGGGCAGGTGTTTTTCCCCTCTGAGACATAGCAGGCACTTTTTCCATACTGCTTGTAAAAGGTGACATAGTATACTGTTCCAATGAGTCCGACCATAAAAACCAAAGGAAGTACATTCACTTTTTGAAAAACCAAAAATAGCAATACTCCTGCCGAAACTCCCGCAAGGATTTCTTTGTTTTTCATCAGAAGCTGCCTCCCGTCTGATTAGAGTGCCGGGCAATAACCGCGTATAAAGAGCTTTCGTTTTTAGTCAGCTGCAAATATATATTCTGTTCGTCTACGTAAAGTCTTGATTTAGCCCCCATTGATTCCGTTTTCTCCTGCACCTTTTCTTTTAAAAGCGGAAAATCACCGTCCGCAATTGCTTTCTGTATATAATAATGAATTTCATAATATGTCTGCTCCAACTCGGGAGAGCGATTATCCTTTATATTTAGGGTATACTGTCTGCCTTTTAATATCTGCTCGATTTCCTTGTTAATTTCAATATAAGTTTTTTGGAGACTGTTTGTATTACCGAGCTTAACAAATATGTTCATTGTATCGTTGATACTGTTGCCGTTATCCCAGGCAACTTCTTCCACTCCGTTAATTTCATTCAGTGCTTTATCTAAAGGCAAGTCGATGGCATAGTTCAGCCATATTGCTTGTCCAGTACACAGGCTGGCTACTGTTATGACCAATGCAATAAAAGCCTTAAGGACCTGAATATACCTTGTTTTCATAACGAACCTCCATTCAAAACAGTTTACATAATATTATAACATATAGAATTAGATAGACCAAAGTAAGATTTTAGCAATACAATTCCAGAAATGAAGCTTGCATTAACTTTTTGTTTTATATTATCTATAATGCTGCTTCTGATTAACAACTTGTTTTCATATATTAATACCATAATGACTTGCAACATATTCAGTATCGGGTGTTAAACGCCTAAAAAGACCAATGCATTTTATTAACGTGTTATATAGAGATTTTAAAAATAATATTAAGGGTTGGTTGTATGATAAGAGGAAAAAGAATTGCAAAAACAGCATTTATAATAATGATGATATCATTATTCAGTAAAATACTTGGATTTGTCAGAGAAATGGTTATTGCCGCAAAATATGGAGCATCTATTGACTCTGATGCATATATCATGTCCATTACCATACCTTCATCAGTATTTGTTGTTGTAGCAGGCGCTTTAGCTACAACTCTCATCCCAGTGCTGTCGGAAAAAATTGTAAACAAATCAAAAAAGAACACCTTAAAGTTTATAAACAACAGTTTAAACGTAACATTGTTTCTAAGCATTGGCATTACAGCATTAGGTATTATTTATGCCCCGGTGTTGGTAAAAACTATTGCGCCAAAGTTTTCCGGGGAAAGATATGACCTTACTGTACAGCTTACAAAACTGACATTCCCCCTGGTTGCTTTTACCGTGTTATCCGGCGTCATTACAGGTGCACTTCAATCCTTCGGCAGATTTGCTGCGCCTGCTGCAACCGGATTGCCCTACAGCATAATAATTATTTTTACTGCTTTAACGCTAACAGATGCATATGGCATAAAGGGCCTGGCAATTGCTACTGTTGTCGCCGGATTGGCTCAGGTCCTTATACAAATGCCTTCACTTTTTAAAGAAGGTTATGGATATGAGTTTGTATTTGACATCAGGGATAAAGGTATCAGTAAGATATTGCTGCTGACAGTTCCGGTTATGATAAGCACAGGTGTACAACAAATAAATATCGTTATTGGCAGAATAATGGCATCCGGCCTTGCGGTGGGAAGCATATCGGCTCTGAACTATGGAAACAGGCTGACAGGTTTTGTGTCGGGAATATTCATAGCAGCAATATCCACGGTAACTTATCCGACAATGGCAAAGCTGAATGCATGCTATGATATGTCTGCTTTAAGGAAGGTATTGCTGAAGGGGATGAATGCAATCATACTTATTATTTCACCGGCTGTTACCGGGCTTATTGCACTCAGATATCCGATAATCAGGCTTTTGTTTGAGCGAGGAGCTTTCGATAAAAATGCAACGCAAATGACAAGTACGGCTTTGCTTTATTTGTCATTTGGGTTGCTTGGGTACGGGGTGAGAGACTTATTGAATAATGCTTTTTATTCAATACAGGATGCAAAGACTCCGATGATTAATGGTATTTTTACCGTAACGGCAAATACAATATTGCTCTTGACATTGGTTAAGCCTGTTGGAATCGGGGAGTTGGCACTTGCTGCCTCACTGTCTGCAATATTAGGAGCATTTATTTTGATGAGCAGTCTTTATAAAAAAATAGGAAATTTCGGAGTAAAAGAGTTTATGTGTACATCCTTCAAGGCCATTGCAGCGTCAGCGATAATGGGCATTATTGTCAGTGTATCCTATAAATTCATGATGTCAATTAACGGTATGAACACCTCAATCACACAGGCTGTTGGCCTTTTCACTATTATCGGCATCGGAAGCTTGGTATACTTATTCATTATTAGCCTGCTTAATGTCGAAGAAGTGCGTGAGATTTTCGAATTTGGAAGAAGAATAAGCAGGAATGCCCTTGGTAAACTGTTCTAAGCCGGGCTTTTTATTTTTCCTGCATTGCTTTCCATTTTGAAAGGGCATCAGCCATTGCAGTGTTTATGGATTCTTCTTTTTTTTGTTGATGCATGAATTTTTGAATTGTTCGTTTATCGCTGCTCTCGGTCATTTCATCCATACGTTTGTTGAAACTGGAGAGCTTTTCGCGGAAGCCACAGCTGCAGGTGAAGAGCCTGCCTTCACCTTCTCCCTTCAGCTCCATTTTCTTATGACACTCGGGGCAACGGGCGTTGGATAGCTGTGCCACACCCTTTCGATAACCGCATTCACGATCCGGACAGATAAGCATACGTCCCTTTTTGCCGTTGACCTCCAGTAAGAACTTGCCGCATTGGGGGCATCGTGTTCTTGTCAAATTGTCGTGCTTATACGTTACACTGCTGGAAATGACGGAGGAGACCAGTTTTTCCGCATGAGTTCTTATATTGCTGATAAAGGCACCGGAACTTGCCTTTCCTTTGCTGATGTCATAAAGCTGCTGCTCCCATTTTGCGGTCAGTTCAGCAGATCTGAGATCATGAGGGGAAAGGTCTATCAGTTGAATTCCCTTTGCTGTGGGAAATATTTCCCGGCCTTTTTTTTCAATGTAAAAGGTGTCAAAAAGCTTTTCTATTATATCTGCCCGTGTCGCAGGAGTACCCAGACCGCCGGTTCTATCCAGGGTTTCTTTCAGATCCTTATCCTCAACATACTTTCCGGGATGTTCCATAGCTGTTAGCAATGTAGCTTCAGTATACCTTGCGGGGGGCTTTGTTTTCCTGTTGTTTGCCTTAACAGATAAAAACCTTAGCTTATCGCCCTTTTGCATAAGAGGAAGAGATTGCTCCCTATCCTCGGCATCGGCATTATCATCATTGGAATCATCTCTGTCATTATATACGGCCTTCCAGCCCAGAGTTTTAGTTGCTTTGCCCCTGGCAAAAAGCTGTTCTCCCGCAGCCTCTGCTTTAATAGTCGTCTGTTCATACTGATAAGCAGGGCTGAGAACGGCGATGAAGCGCTTTGCAACCAAGTCAAATATATTGCGTTCTTCGGCACTGAGGGAAGAAAGCCTTACAGGCTGCTCGGTAGGGATAATTGCATGATGGTCGCTGACCTTGCTGTTATCAACCAGGCGGCTTGTGGTATTTATTTTCCCTTTAAGAAGATTTTGCACTGCCCCCGCGTATGACCCGACTGCAATGCTTTTTAATCTGTCAGGCAGCGTCGCTACTATATCGGAGGTTATGTGCCGGGAGTCTGTCCTGGGATATGTCAGCACCTTGTGCCTTTCGTACAGGGTCTGCATTATTGACAGGGTCTGTTTGGCGGAATATCCATACCGCTTATTGGCATCTCTTTGCAATTCTGTTAAATCGTAAGCCAGGGGATGAGGCTCACTTTTAGCTTCTTTCTTTATATCCGTTATTTCCCCCGTTTGACCGCTAAGTTTTGATGCAATGGCCTCCGCTTTTGCTTTATCAAACAACTGTGTACTTCCGTTGTTCTTATCTTTCCAGGTCAATATGAATCCGTCGGTTTTAGCTTCAATAGTCCAGTAATCCTTTGGAACAAAGCTTTTTATCTCATTCTCACGCTGAACAATAAGCGCCAGGGTAGGAGTCTGTACTCTGCCTGCAGATAATTGCGCATTGTGCTTGCAGGTAAGGGCACGGGTTACATTAAGGCCTATAAGCCAGTCAGCTTCAGCCCTGCACTGGGCTGCTCTGTATAAATTATCAAAATCCTTGCCGGGCTTTAATTGGTTAAAGCCTTCCCTAATAGCATTATCTGTCTGAGATGAAATCCATAAGCGTTTTATCGGCTTCCTGAAACCTGCTTTTTCAATAATCCATCTGGCGACTAATTCCCCTTCACGACCCGCATCGGTGGCGATGATAAGTTCATCGACTTCATTCTGTTTCAACAGACCACGTACAATTCCATATTGCTTCGAGGTTTCCTTGATAACCGTAAGCTCCATCTTATCGGGGAGCATAGGAAGATCTTGCAGGTTCCAGGATTTATACCTTTTGTCATAGACTTCCGGATCGGCTAAGGTAACCAGATGACCTAGGGCCCAGGTTACAATATATTTGTTGCCGGAAATATAGCCGTTGTTATTTTGATTACAGCCTAATACCTTTGCCAAGTCCCTTCCCACAGAAGGCTTCTCGGCTAATACCAGTGTTTTCCCCATATATTCTCCTTTAAAGCCACAGGTAACACGGATTCGTACCGGACTCCGCCGAACACACGAATACTTTATTTTAATCCGTAGAGGTATATGTTCTGCACAAACTCAGCGCTTCCGATACTTGTATTAATAAGTGGCTATTTGTATATATAATGACATATAGCAGGGATGGTTTATGCTTACCTGCTCTTTTTCTAGTATATCATTTATAATATTTTAAAAAAAGTACTTGCAAAAGCAAAGACTATATGGTAAATTAATGTAAAGAGAATAATTATTAATATATAACTATTATTAAAACAAGCAGCGATGGGTAGAAACAATATAACGCCGGCACGAAATTTATTGAATTGTAATTTAATAGGTTTACAATAAATTAAAGATAAGGGGAGAATGATTATGAACTTAAAAGGAACAAGGACAGAGGCTAATTTAATGGCAGCCTTTGCAGGAGAAAGTCAGGCGAGGAACAAATACACTTATTTTGCTTCAGCGGCAAAAAAGGAAGGTTATGAGCAGATTTCAGAGATTTTCCTGAAGACTGCCGAGAATGAAAAGGAACATGCGAAGCTTTGGTTTAAGGCTCTTGGGGGTATCGGCAATACTGCAGAAAATCTTTTGCATGCAGCCGAAGGGGAAAACTACGAATGGACAGACATGTATAAACACTTTGCAGAGGTTGCGGAAGAAGAAGGTTTCATAGACCTTGCTCAACAGTTCCGGGCAGTTGCGGAAATAGAGAAAACCCATGAGGAAAGATATCGTGCACTTCTTAAAAACATAGAAACAAAGACTGTATTTGAAAAAGAAAACAATATTTTATGGGAATGCCGTAACTGTGGACATCTTACATATTCAAAGGATGCGCCGGAGGTCTGTCCGGTATGCAACCATCCCCAAAGCTTTTTTGAGGTAAGAAAAGAAAATTATTAATATAAATTGTAAAGTTAAAGAAGGAGGTGGAAATATGTGCAGTAATCAGAGGTTTTTTATCTGTAAGCACTGCGGCAATTTAGCGGAGCTGATAATTGATAAAGGCACGCCCCTTGTATGCTGCGGCGAAAAAATGACCGAACTTGTGGCAAATACCGTTGATGCAAGCAAAGAGAAGCACGTTCCGGTTGTCAAAGTCAATGGGAATATAATTACCGCAACTGTCGGCAGTGTTATTCATCCCATGGAGGAGAAGCACCATATCGCGTTTATATATCTGGAAACCAAAAATGGAAGCCAGAGAAAGTGCCTGAAGGTCGGGGATGAACCCATTGCAGAATTTACACTGATAAACGATGAAGCAGTGGCTGTGTATGAATACTGCAACCTGCATGGCCTTTGGAAAACCGTACTTTAAAGACAATCTGCCGGTTACTTTTGTTTTTCCCTAATGCCTTTAATAATATTTTGGAATATCAAAGGATTCTTCTAAATATATTAGTGTAGGGCATAAAACTGAGTTTCACAAGACTGTGTGATGAAGCAACGGAGCTTCTTGAGAGAAATATATCATCAGTGGAGATGACCCCCGCTGTCAATCCCCCACTGATGATATAGCCTCCGGCGGATGCACACGATTTCGTAAGGAAATTTATCTCACTACGTGAGATACGAAATCGGCGCACAAGTAAGCTGGAGGCGCACTTGAATTCTCTTGGGGAGCTCTAATAATTTTCTGCGTGAAAAGGATGGAATACTATGAATAGTGAGAAAAAAAGGGTTATACAGGAATATGTACCCGGGAAGCAAATAACGCTGGCACATCTTATAGCAAAACCTCAGAAATCATTATGCAAAAAGCTTGGCCTGCCTGAGAACATCAGGAACGCAATAGGCATACTTACAATCACCCCCGGTGAAGCAGCGATAATTGCTGCTGACACGGCAGTTAAGGCTGCTAATGTCGAGATAGGCTTTGTAGACAGATTCAGCGGTTCTCTTGTTATTACAGGCGAAACTGAATGTGTAGAAGCCGCAATAAAATCTGTTCTGGTATTGTTAGCCGATATTTTGCAATTTACACCGGCAAGTATTACAAGATCATAGGCCGGGGACATGAGAAGAATAATGCTTATCGGGAGGTCCGGCTGCGGTAAGACCACTTTGGTACAGGCTATCAATAATTTGGACAGAGTCCATACAAAAACACAGACTGTGGAGTTTCACTTAAATATGATAGATACTCCGGGAGAATATATAGAAAATAGATTGTTTTATAAGGCATTGATTGTCACTTCGGCGGAATGTGATGTAATTGCACTGGTTCAGTCCTGCACAGATAAAGAATGCGTATTTCCTCCTAAATTTGCATTTGTTTTCCCAAAACCGGTAATAGGGATAATTACCAAAGCAGATTCTGAAGAAGTTAGTTTTACTGATACTGTTAAATGCCTGAAAATGTCTGGGGCTCATAATATTTATTATACCAGTTCGTACACGGGGGAAGGAATAGAAGCTATTAGAAAAATGATGGAATAAAAGGGATAGACGGGCATATAAATTTAATAGTATAAAATAAATTAGCAAAAATTATATAGTTTTTAGCATTTCGGGAGGGGAAGCACATGGGGAAAAAGATAGTTATAGCCGATGATGAGCCTATTACTATGATGTACCTGAGCGAGATGCTGAAGGAATACGGATACGATGTTGCCGGGGAGGCTTTTGATGGATTTGATGCAGTGGAAATATGCAGGAAATATAAGCCCGACCTGGTGCTTATGGATGTAAAAATGCCGCTGCTGGATGGTATAAAAGCAACAAAAATAATAATGAATGAAGAGCTGTCCGACTCGGTTGTATTGCTTACCGCATACAGCGAGAACGAATTTGTTGAGCAGGCAAAAGAAGCGGGAGTAATGGGATACTTAGTAAAACCCATTGATGAGAAATGCCTTTTGCCTGCCATTGAAGTAGCGATATCTAAAGGGAAAGAAATAAAGCGCATTAAGGATGATGCGGTAAAGGCAAAAGAGGACCTGGAGTCAAGAAAAATAATTGAAAGGGCTAAAGGCATGCTGATGAAAAAATTCAAGATTACGGAAGAGGAGGCCTATAATAGAATCAGGAAGCTAAGCATGGATAAAAGATGCTCCATGATGAAAATTGCCGGTGCCATAATATTAAGTGATTAGCATATAGGAATGGAGAAAAAACAAAATGAATAGCCGAAGCACATCGTTGTGCTTCTTTATCAGGCAAAGCAGCCGAATGAGCATTGGTTCTTCCGGCTGCTTTTTGCATATGAGGGATGCTTGATTCTTTGAGGCGGTGGTATATTGGTCGAGAATATTTTAAGTGTTGGTATCGACATCGGTACCTCAACTACACAATTGGTTTTCAGCAGAATAATAATAGAAAATACTGCTTCGTTTGCCTCCGTTCCCAGAATCAGTATTATCGACAAAAAAGTGATTTATAAAAGCGGGATATATTTTACTCCGCTTATATCCCAGACGGAAATTGACGGATCCAAAGTGAAGGATATAGTGGAAAGGGAGTATCAAAAAGCCGGAATTAAGCCGTCAGATCTCTCGACCGGCGTCGCAATAATTACCGGTGAAACAGCAAGGAAACATAATGCAAGCCAGGTGATGGAAACATTGAGCGGCTTGGCCGGAGATTTTGTGGTTGCTACCGCGGGTCCTGATCTGGAGGCCATAATAGCGGGCAAGGGTGCCGGGGCTCATACCCTCTCAAAAAATACCGGCAAGACTGTCGCCAACCTTGATATAGGCGGAGGGACTACAAATATCGCTGTCTTTAAGAATGGGGAGGTAATCGATACTTGTTGTCTTGATATTGGCGGCCGGCTTATAAGGCTTCAGAAAAATACATTGAAGGTGAAATATTTAGCACCAAAATTAGAAAGGCTTTCGGCGGGAATAGGATTAGATATAGCATTGAACAAAGAAGTCACGATGCAACAAATCAGAGGCATTACGGAAAGAATGGCAGTAATTATTGAAGAGGTTCTCGGTATTGGAGATAGAAGTCCCGAGCTTTTATATATGCTTACAACACAGGACTTAAGGCGAAACTATAAAATTGACTGCATATCCTTTTCAGGGGGGATAGCTGACTGCATATACGGGACTATTGAAGGGGGGATGTTTCAATTTGGGGACATTGGAATTATACTTGGTGAATCAATAAGAAAGTCGGCAATATTTGATAAATATGAAATAGCAATACCGGCTGAAACGATCAGAGCAACGGTAATAGGAGCCGGAACTCATACAGTAGATATAAGCGGCAGCACCATTAATTATACAAAAGACATGTTTCCTCTGAAAAACATACCAATCCTCAAGGTTTCAGCAAAAGATGAAGACAGTGACTATGACAGGATCGCAGAAGGCGTGAGGGAGAAATTCAAGTGGTTCTGCCATGGGGGAGAGCAGCAGCAAATTGCATTGGCAATAAAGGGGGTGAAAAATCCTAGCTTCAGGCAGGTAAGCAAAATTGCAGGAGAAGTAATAAAAGGTCTGGAGGAATTATTAAAGACAAAGCTCCCAATTATCGTAATTATTGAGAATGATATGGCAAAGGCCCTGGGGCAGACACTGTACAACCGTTTGGAATATGGGAGGGATGTAATATGTATCGACGATATAAGGGTCGAAAACGGTGATTATATTGACATCGGGAAGCCTTTAGCAGGCGGCCGTGTTGTTCCCGTGATAATCAAGACGTTAGTCTTTAATTCTTAAGTGGAGAGGTGAAATTTAGTGAGGCTGAAAACAAAACTCTTTGGTCACGTGTATCAGTTCAAAAGCGTAAAAGAAGTATTAGCCAAGGCAAATGAAGAAAGGACCGGTGATAAACTTGCAGGAATAGTTGCAGCCTGTATGGAGGAAAGGATAGCGGCTAAGGAAGTGCTCAGTAATCTTGCACTGGCAGATTTAAGGGACAATCCGGTAGTTCCTTACGAAGAGGATGAAGTTACAAGAGTAATACAGGATGCGGTGAATGAGTCTATTTATAACGAAATCAAGAACTGGACTGTTTCGGAGCTCAGGGAATGGATACTGGATGACAAAACTACAGGAGATGAAATAAGAAGGGTCAGCAGAGGTTTGACAAGTGAAATGATTGCAGGGGTCGCAAAACTGATGTCAAATCTTGACCTCATTTACGGGGGCAGCAAGGTAAGAGTAAGCGCCCACTGCAATACTACCATAGGGCTGCCCGGGACCCTTTCCGGAAGGCTGCAGCCTAATCATCCTACAGATAACATAGACGGCGTGGTTACGGCAATAATGGAAGGATTGAGCTATGGAGTGGGAGATGCGGTAATCGGACTGAATCCCGTAGAGGATACGGTAGAAAATGTAATTAAGATTTTGAGCAAGTTCGATGAATTGAAGCAGAAGTGGGAAATTCCTACTCAAATCTGTGTGCTTGCACATGTGACCACTCAGATGGAAGCTGTAAGAAGGGGGGCCCCCAGTGATTTATTCTTCCAGAGCATAGCCGGCTCACAAAAAGGAAACGAGGCTTTCGGAATATCTACAAAAATGCTTGATGAGGCAAGGGAGCTTTGCATGAAGCAGGGGACAGCTACCGGACCTAATTTTATGTATTTTGAAACCGGCCAGGGTGCCGAACTCTCGTCAGATTCGCATCATGGAGCAGACCAGGTTACTCTTGAAGCCAGATGCTACGGATTCGCAAAACGTTACAGCCCATTCATGGTCAATACTGTTGTAGGGTTTATAGGGCCTGAATATCTGTATGACAGCAAGCAGGTGATAAGAGCGGGACTTGAAGATCATTTCATGGGCAAACTTACAGGAATACCAATGGGTGTTGATGCTTGCTATACGAACCATATGAAAGCTGATCAGAATGATGTAGAAAACCTGGCAGTGCTTCTTACAGCTGCAGGATGCAACTATTTCATGGGCGTGCCCCACGGAGACGATTCAATGCTCAACTATCAGTGCACAGGGTTTCACGAGACGGCGACATTGAGACAGTTATTGGGCTTAAAGCCAGCCAAGGAATTTGAGCAATGGCTTGAAAAGCGGGGAATTATGAAGAATGGGAAGCTTACAAAGCGCGCAGGGGATGCATCTATATTTTTATAATAGTTAAGGGGTGAAAATATGATTTCAGAAAGTGAAATAAAGAAGGTTGTCGAGCAGGTTCTTTCTGAGCTAAGCGGGACTCTGAATATGGAATGCTGTCCCGAAAAAGGAGGCATTCCGGAAAAGTCTGATCAATGTGAAGAGGAGAGCTGCTTAAATGACATAACAACAATTGATCTCAGGAAGCAGGTGCTTGTTCCAAAGCCCAACAATCCGGAAGGATTGCTCAGAATCAAGGAAACTACCCCTGCAAGGATTGGCGTTTGGAGAGCGGGGCCCAGGTATAAGACCGAAACACTTTTGCGATTCAGAGCAGATCATGCAGCAGCTATGGACGCTGTATTTACCGATGTGTCGGAGAAATTCATCAAAAAGCTCAACCTGTTTGAGGTAAAAACAATGTGCGGAAGTAAGGATGAGTTTTTGACACGGCCGGATCTGGGAAGAAAATTTGATGATGAAAACATAGAAATCATAAAACAAAAGTGTACAAAGAATCCTCAGGTACAGATATATATCTCTGACGGCCTGAGTTCAACAGCTGTTGATACAAATGCGGAGGATACACTGGAAGCTATACTTCAGGGGCTTAAGGGATATGGAATCAAGGTGGGTATTCCTTTCTTTGTGAAATACGGAAGGGTTCCTTCGATGGATCCGATTTCAGAGGCAACGGGAGCAGATGTTACCTGTGTTCTGATAGGTGAGAGACCGGGGCTTGTCACTGCAGAAAGCATGTCTGTCTATATGGCATACAAAGCAACTGTAAATATGCCGGAAGCCAGAAGAACGGTGGTTTCCAACATACACAGGGGAGGTACCCCTGCAGTTGAGGCGGGTGCGCATATTGCGGATATAATAAAGCTTATGCTTGACAAAAAAGCAAGCGGTATTGATTTAAAACTATAATGGAGGGATTTTAAATGAAAAATGATCCTATTCGTGCTACTGTTCTGGCGGTGAAGATTATTCCGAACGTAAATCCGGAAGTGGCGGAAGCATTTAAGCTGGAGCCCCATCACAAAAGCTTGGGACTCATATCGACAGATATTGATGACGTATCCTATACTGCCCTTGATGAAGCTACAAAAAAGGCTGATGTTCAGGTTGTATACGCAAAATCGATGTATGCAGGCTCCGCTAATGCAAGCACAAAGCTTGTGGGTGAGTTTATCGGAATACTTGCCGGTCCAAACCCTGCAGAAGTAAGAAGCGGACTTAATGCCGCAATCGACTTTATAGAAAACGGCGCGTGTTTCTACAGCGCAAATGAGGATAATTCAATACCATATTATGCCCATTGTATTTCAAGAACAGGTTCGTATCTTTCCAAGGCTGCAGGTATAGATGAAGGAGAGGCGATTGCTTATCTTATAGCGCCTCCCCTTGAAGCAGTGTACTCCCTTGATGCAGCTTTGAAGGCCGCAGATGTAAGACTTGCAACATTTTACGGGCCGCCGTCCGAAACCAATTTCGGCGGAGGACTTTTGACAGGAAGTCAGTCTGCATGCAAGGCAGCTTGTGATGCATTTGCCGCAGCGGTTCAATATGTTGCCGATAACGCCGTCAAATATTAGCATCCGGATAGGCGATAATAATGAGCGGCCAGGCGTTGGGGTTAATAGAAACCTTTGGTTACATAGGCGCTGTTGAGGCTGCGGATGTATGCCTGAAGGCGGCAAAAGTAAAGCTCATAGAAGTCGAACCTGTAGCGGGCGGATTTGTTACTGTAAAGATTATGGGGGACGTAGGAGCAATAAAAGTATCGATAGATGCCTCGAGGTGCGCAATAGAAAAGATGGGATGCCTGATATCCTCACATGTAATACCAAAGCCTGCTGCAGATACTTCCAGGCTTCTTCGCAATACTTTGAATAAATGCAAAAGCAATAATCTCTTTACACCTGATTTTGTCCGGAAACTAAACAGTATGAAGGTAGTCGAGCTGAGAGCACTTGCAAGAAAACTGGAAGGAATATGCATGGAGAGAGGCCATATTAAATTTGCAACCCGCAAGGAACTCTTGGAAGCAATACTTGAGTACAACGAAAGGAAGTCATAGTGAATGGAAGTAAATGATCTGGATTTGCTATCCATACAGGAGGCCGATACCCTTATTGACGGAGCAAGGAAAGCTCAGATTGAATTCAGCCGGTTTTCGCAGGAGGAAATCGATGAAATAGTGAGATGTATTGCAGAGATTGCTGAAAGGGAATCTGAGAGGCTGGCCAGGTTGGCAGTCGACGAAACCGGGTTTGGGGTATATGAGCATAAGGCAATAAAAAACAGATTTGCCAGCAGGACGGTATATGAAAGCATTAAAGACCTGAGGACGGTAGGGATAATAAATGAGGACAAAAAGAATAAGATACTTGAAATAGCTGCCCCGGTAGGTGTAATCGGAGCCTTGGTTCCATGTACAAATCCGACCTCCACTGTGATTTTTAAAACCCTGATAGCTGTAAAGTCAGGAAATGCTATAGTTTTCAGCCCTCACCCTTCTGCGCTGAAGTGCATAATGGAGACTACGGAGGTTCTAAAGGACATAGCCCACAAGGTAGGCGCACCGGAGGATCTGATCAGCTGTATGTCAATGCCGACCCTAAAAGGTACGGCAGAACTGATGAGGCTTTCATCCCTGATACTTGCGACAGGCGGTTCTGCAATGGTGAAGGCAGCCTATAGTTCAGGTGTACCGGCACTGGGAGTAGGCCCGGGGAATACTCCTGCCTTTATTGAAAGGAGTGCGGATATTCCCCTTGCAGTAAAGAGAATAATTGCAGGTAAAACCTTTGATAACGGCACTATATGTTCATCCGAACAGTCTATTGTCACAGAGGATTGTATTATGCAAGATGTGAAGAAGGAGCTTGCAGACCAGGGGGCATATTTTGTTGAGGGCAATGATATGAAGCTGCTGGCAAAGCTTATACAAAAACCCGGCGGAGGTCTGAATCCCGGAATAGTAGGTCAACCTGCAGCTAAACTTGCAGAAATGGCAGGTATAAAAGTTCCTTATGGAGCCTTTGTTCTCGTATGCGAACAGACAGGAGTAGGAAAGGATTATCCATTTTCAATGGAAAAACTTTCGCCCATCCTTGCATTCTATACCGAGGAAAACCGTTATAAGGCTTGCATGAGATGCATTGAACTGCTCGAATATGGCGGGATGGGGCACACCCTGGCAATACACTCAAACAATGAAAAGGTCATAAGGGAATTCGCGCTTAAGAAACCCGTATCCAGGTTACTTATAAATACATCTTCATCATTAGGTGCCATAGGGGCTACCACAAATCTTTTGCCGTCCCTTACATTAGGCTGCGGTACGATAGGGGGAAACGCAACCTCTGATAATGTTGGTGTAATGCATCTTATAAATATCAGGAGGGCGGCATATGGTGTAAGAGAGGCAGAGGAACTTGTTCCAAGAGCTGAAGAAAAGATATCCAATATTGATATTAATATGGTTACAAGGCTTGTGCTGGAAAGGCTCAGAGAACTGAATAAAAAGGTTGAATAAAAGGAGGATATATAAATGACTAATACAAACGCATTGGGAATGATTGAAACTAAAGGCCTGGTAGGAGCAATAGAGGCTGCTGATGCCATGGTCAAGGCAGCAAATGTATCCCTGATAGGAAAGGTCCATGTGGGCGGAGGGCTGGTAACGGTAATGGTAAGAGGGGATGTAGGCGCAGTGAAGGCAGCAACGGACGCCGGAGCTGCAGCTGTCGAAAGAGTGGGAGAGTTGATATCTGTTCATGTAATTCCAAGACCTCACAATGAAGTAGAGATGCTTATGCCGAAACTGGAAGGTTAATAGATGCAGCCGGGTCAATTCCATGACCCGGTGCATAGATTCTCAAAAGGATGTGAGAGAATGGGTTTAATCACAGAGACATCACTGAGGTCTGAAATAAGAAACAAGAACATAGATAAATATGTGGTAAAGCCAGACACTAAAATAACGCCGTCAGCCAGGCAGTACCTTAAAGACCGGAGAATTGAGCTGATTGTTGAGGGGCTAAATGCTGACGATACCGGGGGTGAGCTTCAGACAGCAAAAACAGGGGAAAAACTTTCCGATAAGTATGTGTTAGCAGGTACAGGGTGTTATATTAGTGAAAAACCTGAGCATATGACGCAGTTATACGGGAAGATGCTTGTGTACAAGGACCATCCCAGGATAGTGTTCAGGGGAAAAATAGACAGCCTTCAGTCGCAGGTATTGACACTTCAATTGGAGGCTGCCGGTAACAAGATGGATAAACTCCTTAAGGAGCTTGATGAAGTACTTCAATATGTAAGGAATATATTAAAATGTGAGGTTCTGGAGGAAGAGTTTCCCGGCATCAGCCTTTTGGGCTTAAGTGGTGAGGAATTGCGGGAGCAGTCCCATAATCCTATAAAGTATTTTAACATGAAGCATATACTTCCCCATTACAGCATGGGGAAAGCGGCATTGGGGCTGAATTCCTTAAGAAGCAGTATCAGAGAAGCAGAAATATGTGCAATTAAAGCCTTTAAAAAAGATGACGGGATGGAAAGGGAGGACCTGATCAAAGCACTTAACAGGTTAAGCAGCTGTGCTTATATAATGATGCTGAAGGTCATAAGCGGGGCCTATAGGTAGGTGAAAGCGTGGAGCAGGATATCATTGATTTAATAACAAAAAGGGTAAGGGAAGAATTGGTGAGGGAGTTTCTGATACCTGTCGAAGTATCGGCCAGGCATGTACATTTATCAAAGGAGCATATTTGTGAGCTTTTTGGATATGAATATGAGCTGGCAAAGAAGAAGGATCTCTCCCAGCCGGGGCAATTCCAGTATAACGAGAGGGTTATGCTGATCGGTCCGAAAGGGGTTTTGGGCGGAGTGGCAGTACTTGGACCACCCAGGTATAAGACGCAGGTTGAGATAACACGTACGGATGCTTTTGCGCTGGGCATTGACCCTCCTGTCAGAGATTCCGGGGATCTGGGAAAAAGCGGGACGCTCTTTATTGCATATGATAAATCAATAGTCAAAGGGGAGGAAAGCGTGATAATAGCAAAAAGGCATATACACATGACGAAAAAGGATTCACAGCGCTTCAATGTTCATGATAAGCAGGTAGTCAGCGTAAAAATTTACGGACAAAGGCCCCTGATTTTTGAGGATGTTTTGGTTAGGGTAAGTGACAGCTATGCTCTTAGAATGCATATAGATTTTGATGAGGCCAATGCTTCAGGTTCCACTGATGGGACAGTTTGTACAATATATGAAGCTTCAGCAGAGGATTGATAAAATGATTGACTTTACTAATGCCAATAAATATATAAAACAGGTCGAGGATACAATGATGAAGTACAATATAAGGCTTGAGGATAATAATGACCTTATTGCAGGTATTGATCTGGGTACTGCATATGTTGTGCTGGTAGTGCTGGATAGGAAAATGAATCCCGTAGCTTGCGAAATGGAATTCGCACAGGTAATAAAGGACGGATTGGTTGTGGATTTTGCAGGTGCCAGGGCTATCGTTAAAAGATTGAAGGAGAAAATAGAAGAAAAGCTTGGGGCAGAGCTTACGAAGGCTGCTATTGCAGTTCCGCCCGGGACCGGGGAAAGGGACAGAAATACACACAGATATGTTGTGGAGGGAGCAGGTTTGGAGGTTACATCTGTGCTTGACGAACCCACAGCGGCAAATTCGGTATTAAACATCGAAAATGGAGTTGTTGTGGACATCGGCGGAGGTACTACAGGATTGTCGATTTTTGAAAACGGCAGGGTGGTTTATACTGCAGACGAGCCGACGGGCGGAATCCATCTGACCCTTGTTATCGCAGGGAATTACAAAATAAGGTTTGAGGAAGCGGAAGAACTCAAAAAGCGAAAGGACAGGTACAGGGATGTATTTCCGCTGATTGTGCCGGTAGTACAGAAAATGGCTTTAATAATAAAAAGGCATACGCAGGATTATAAGGTTGATGGAATATACCTTGTAGGCGGAACCTGCTGTATGAACGGAATAGAGCACATTATAGAAAAAGAGACGGGAATCCCTACCCGGAGGCCATATAACCCACTGCTTGTCACGCCTATCGGTATAGCAATGAATTGCAGATAAAAGGAAGTGATATGATGGAAATTGATAAATTGGTTTCCATAGTTACAAAGCAGGTAAAAGAGCGGCTTGAAGCATTTGAGAACAGGAAAAAGGTTCTTATGCTTGGGAACTGCGATAATATCTCCTTTGAAAACCTGTGCGGCATGTTTGAAAGTAACGGATTTGCATTGTGCGATACAGAGAATTATAAAAATGAACCTGGCATAGATAGCTACGAATTCGTAGTAATTACAAAGTCAAAATTCAAAGAATTGCTGCAACGGGAAAAGCCTGAAGATAATGCCGCCAAGCTGAAAGATACACCGTGCAGTGATACGGTAAAGGGCTGCAGAATTGACAAAAAAATTGTGACTGAACAGGATATACAAAAGCTGATCAGGGAAGACTGCAGGAAAATAATTGTTGGCAGGAAGACCATAATTACACCTTTAGCTCTTGATTCGGCAAAAGTAGGCAGCATAAAAATAACCAGGGAATAACAGCAATAAAGGAAGTGGTGTAAGCATGATAATCGGAGTGGTTGTAGGAAATGTCTGGGCAACCAGAAAGGATGAAAGGCTTAACGGTCTCAAACTTCTGGTTATTAAACCAATTGATTACTACATGAGAGGTGATTATCCCACTCTCATTGCCGCAGATTTTATAGGTGCCGGAATCGGTGAAACGGTGCTTGTCACAACGGGCAGTTCAGCAAGAAAAATGCTCAATAAGGAAGATTCTCCTATTGATGCTGCCATAGTCGGCATAATCGATAAAACAGAGGAAGAAAAAGCAGTGCCATAGGATATATTGCGGGGTGAGGTTCTTGGATTTATTAAGGGATATATATGATGCCGGAGTTGTAGGTGCGGGCGGGGCCGGTTTCCCGACCCACAAGAAGCTTAATTGCAAGGTGGAGTATTTGATAATAAACGGAGCGGAGTGTGAGCCTCTCCTCATGACCGACCAATATCTCATGAGGAATAAGGGTGATGAGGTTGTTGCTGCAGCAGTACTTGCAGGGGAAAGCATAGGAGCTTCTCATGTGATATTTGCGCTTAAGAAAAAGTGTGTAACTGAAGCCCGGATCTTGCAGGGAGCTATAGAAAAAACAAATGCAAAAGCTGAGATCTTTTTTCTGGATGAAATATACCCTGCAGGAGATGAGCATATACTTGTATATGAAGTTGCAGGAAGAATGGTTGAACCCGGAGGGATTCCGCAAAGCGTCGGTACTGTTGTCTCCAATGTAAATACAGTGTTTAACATTTTTGAAGCTGTCAATTGCAGGCCGGTTACTTCAAGATATGTTACCGTGGCCGGGGAAGTAAGAAAGCCGTTGATCGCAAAGGCACCTTTGGGTACACCGGTGACGGAATGCATTGAAGCTGCCGGGGGTACATGTTTAAAAGAATATAGTGTCATAATGGGCGGCCCTATGATGGGCAAAACATATGGGATGCAGCAGGTAAAGGATAGATATATCACTAAAACCGACGGTGGCATAATAGTCATCCCCGGGGACCATTACATTGTCAGAAGGGACTCTGTCCCTATTGAACATACCATTAATCAAGCAAAATCTGCATGCATACAATGCTCTTTTTGTACCGATATGTGCCCCAGATATCTTATAGGGCACAGGCTGCGGCCTCACAAGATAATGCGGGCAATATCGATGGGACTGGAAGATGATGAGACATACAGTGAGGCATTAATATGCAGCGAATGCGGCATATGTGAGCTATATGCATGTCCCATGGGACTATCGCCAAGGAAAGTCATTATCTATATTAAGAACAGGTTGAAAAGTACAGGTATCAAGTTCTCAGATACTCATATTTATTTTTCTGACCCGTCTGTAAGAAACTTTAGAAAGGTACCGAAATGGAGACTGATTAACAGAATAGGAATGGCAAAATACGACAGGAAGGTGGAGGATACGGTGATAGAGCTGCATCCTGAAACAGTATGCACCCCACTAAAACAGCATATAGGTGTCCCTGCTGTTCCTGTCGTTCTGCGGGGGGAAAAAGTGAGGGAAGGGCAGCTCATTGCATCCGTAAATTATGATCAGACAGGTGCCAATATCCATGCCTCCATTGACGGAAGAATAGAAGAAATCAGCAGTACCCACATTGTGATTCAATCTTCAGGGTCGAGGTGATAATATGTACAATACTATAGGACTGATTGAACTTAACAGCATTGCAAAGGGCATTGAAGCTGCTGATACAATGGTAAAGGCTGCCGATGTTGAACTGACTTTTTCAAAGCCGGTATGCCCGGGGAAATTTATAATACTTGTATATGGGGATGCAGGCTCAGTTAAGACTTCAATGGAAGCCGGAAATGAGAAAGGAGCCCAATATGTGGTCGATAAAATGCTGCTGGCCAATGCGCACCCACAGTTGGTTCCTGCTATATGCGGCTTGTCGAAGGTCGGACAGGTAAATGCTGTAGGGATAATGGAGTTTTTCAGTATAGCAAGTGCGGTTGCAGCGGCTGATACCGCAGTAAAGGCCGGACTTGTGAAGCTGATTGAAGTAAGGCTTGGCATTGGAATTGGGGGCAAATCCTTTGTAACCCTCACGGGAGATGTGAGCTCTGTTAAGGAAGCCGTAACAGTGGGAATAAAAAATGCAGAAGAAAACGGAATGCTGGTAGCAAGCAGCGTGATACCGTCTCCTTGCAATGAAGTTTATGCAAATTTACTATGATTTAAGGGGGTAATAAAATGAGTATAAATGAGATCATTGTCTATATAATGGTAGCATTCATGGCTCTTGGAGCGCTGGATAAGTGTTTTGGAAACAAATTCGGATTAGGCGAGAAGTTCGATGAAGGCTTCATGGCCATGGGATCACTTGCAATAGCAATGGTAGGGGTTGTATCGTTGGCCCCTGTGCTGGCGACGATTCTGAAACCCGTCGTAGTTCCCGTATACACACTTTTGGGTGCCGACCCGTCAATGTTTGCAACAACTCTGCTTGCCTGCGATATGGGGGGTTATCCCCTTGCGGTCGAACTGGCACAGACCAAAGAAGCAGGCTTGTTTGCAGGTTTGATACTAGGCTCAATGATGGGCCCGACTATAGTTTTTACAATTCCGGTGGCACTGGGAATAATAAAGGAGGAGGACCACAAATTCCTGGCATCCGGAGTACTGGCCGGAATGATCACTATCCCTGTCGGATGCTTTGTAGGAGGGCTTGTTGCAGGTTACAGCACAGGAATGATATTGAGCAACCTAATTCCTATAATAATAGTATCGGTACTTATTGCAATAGGGCTCTGGAAAATTCCTGGCAAGATGATAAGCGGGTTTAATATATTCGGCAAGGGCGTTGTAATAGTTATTACCCTGGCAACTGCAGCCATTATAATAGAAACCCTGACAGGTTTTGTGGTAATACCCGGAATGGCACCAATCTGGGATGGCATTCAGATTATAGGTTCTATTGCCATAATGCTCTGCGGTGCATTCCCTATGGTATATTTCATTACAAAGGTTTTCAAGCAACCGCTTCTTAAACTTGGCAAAATGCTCGGAATGAATGATGTTTCGGCTGCCGGCATGGTAGCCACTCTTGCGAATAACATCCCTATGTTCGGATTAATGAAGGATATGGATGACAGGGGAAAGGTTCTTAACGTTGCTTTTGCAGTAAGCGCAGCATTCGTTTTCGGTGACCACCTGGGGTTTACTGCGGGAGTAAACAGGGAAATGATATTCCCGATGATTGCCGGAAAGCTTGTGGCAGGTATTACTGCAGTTATAGTGGCAAGCTTGATTGCACCAAAAAGCTCTATAGACAAGGCTTCTTCAAAAAGCCTGAAGGCTTGAGGGGAGGCAGCTCCATATGAACGGTATAGATGAAAAACTTGTAGCAGAAATTGTAAAGAAAGTATTAATGGAGCATGTTTCTAAAAAGGGATGCTGTGGAATTGAAAAGGTTAAAGCAAAAAGCGGCATTACAGGAATAAAGGGAAGTACTGTAAAATGTGAAAGCTTCGATACCGGAAAGCCCGGTGACAAGGTATACCTGAAGGATATTCTTACATTGGATGAAAACCGCAATCTTGCCTGCGGCTTCATGGAGATGGAGGAGAGCGAGTTTGACTGGACTCTTGATTATGATGAAGTGGACTATGTGATAGAAGGCACTCTTGAGATAAAAACAGAAGGCGAAAAGATAGCCGGCAATGCAGGAGACGTTATAATGATACCCAAGGGCAGCAGTATAAGCTTTTCAACTCCGGGCCACGTAAAATTCTTTTACGTGACATATCCGGCAAACTGGAGCGAAGTGACGAAATAAAACACAAAAGGCAGTGGAAACAAAAAGTACAG
>JAKPKE010000306.1 GCA_029553855.1 Bacillota bacterium
AAATCCTGCGATCCTGAATTGACGGTCGGCGTAACCGTATGCGCCGCCCCCAACTGGAAGAAGTGGCTGGATTCGTTCGAGTTCAATCCGGACGTGGTGTTTATCTGGAATATTTACAAGACGGGTTTTTCGGTGCGGGCGGTGAAAAAACAGTTCGGGGAAAATATTATTATAGCAGGGATGAACGCCATGGTGGACAGCAAGGAAACGTCAAGCCCGGGCGAGTTGATAAAAAAAGTTAAAGATGCGGGTTTTAAGGGTGTCATCTGGTACAACAGGCACCCATAACAATTAACCATAGGAGGTTATGATGAAGAGAGTGTTGATTAGTTTAATGGCGGTAATGTTTATAGTTTCAATGGCATTTGCGGCGGATTATGCAAGCGTGAGGAAACTTTATCAGGATAAAAATTACGCCGGAGTGATAAAAGACGCACCGGCTGTAATTTCCACGGTAACTGGTAAAGAACAGGCAGATCTGACATCTTATCTGGGCAATTCCCTCGTTTTCTCGGGGCAGATTGACGCAGGTATAGCAGAGCTGAAAAAGATAGCCGACATAAAAGACGCACCCGAGATAAGTAAAGATTACGCACTGATAAATATCTCGCAAAGTCAGTCCAAGCAGAAAAATTATACGGATGCATTGACTACTATACAACCGTTATTGATATCGCAGAATGACGGACCAAGAGCGCATGCGAAACTCATGGTGGGGAGTCTGATGAATATCCAGGGGAAAAAGGTGGAGGCTCTCGCCGCATTTGAAACCGCCATTGCCGATACGGCGCAGAAAGACGAGCAAAAAGTGAGCTGTTACTTATGGGTAGCCCGTATAAATGGAGGACTGGAGAAAAAAGACGCGGCTCTACAGGCGTATAAGCAGGTGATTCTTCTGACGGAAAAATCCGCTCCGCTTGCCGAGGCCATGAAGGCAAAAAAACTCGTCGGCGCAAAAGAGTTGGTTAATATCCTGAGTGCAAGAAAGAAGTCGGAGGTTTTTGACAGCCTTTTTAAACTGGCCTACGAAAAAGTGTTTGACGAAAACAGCAAGCTCTCGACTTACGACACGGTTTACTGCCTTGCGGCAATGGAGAAACTTCTGGATGAGACGACTTATCCGGCGGAACTCTCCGCAATCTGGACTCGCATAAACAGACTGACGGGCATTGAAGGTGTAAACAGGGCCGCGGTAGAAAATTGGCTTAAGGCCAATAAATGATTGTTCGGGGCGGCATAGGCGTGAGCCTTCCCGCCTCGCTATGGAGTTGCTTCAAGAGTTTTACAGGTTTTGCATAGCCATGGGAATCGTGGTTGTATTGATAATAATAAGGCAGTTTATCGAACATTTAACTGGCATATAGCTTGAGGAGGGATATGGAACAAGGGGTAGTAATGAGTGGAAACTGGCTTGCGCTTTCCGGTTGGGTAGCCTGCGTAATAACAATTGTCCTTCAGGTTGCATACTATAATAGGTTTTTTGGCCACGGGAACGAGACAACTATCGGAGTGCGGCGGATTGAGCTGCAAACGGAAGATGTAACAAGCGGATTACGCAAAGATAGTTTCTTTATTTTCCTACAATAAAGGAGGCTCTCGGTGGCAGATGAAAAAATTATTCAAGAGTTGATTGACGAGTTGCGAGAAAGCAAAGAGCGAGAAGTAACTCGCCTGGTTGCAATGGAGAGCAACATATCAAAACTTAATAAGGTTTTGATGGGTAACGGCGAAATTGGGTTATGCGAGCGAGTTAGAGGGCTACAAAAAATGCTCATACCACTCTGGACGCTTGTATCTGTCATCGGGCTGGCTTTATTAACGGGACTTGTAAAACTTTTTCTGGGGTGATTGTTATGAAAATATCGCATAGAGGATTAAAGATTATTGCCGGATATGAGAGGTTCAGCTCGGTCCCGTATATATGCCCGGGCGGTAAATTGACAATAGGGTTTGGCCATGTGATTTTACCTGGGGAAAATTTTACCGAAATCACAATGGAAGAAGGGCAGGAGTTATTAAAGAAGGATGTGGAAATCGCCGAAAGAGCCGTGAATAGGTATGTTTCCGTTGAAATGAATCAGGATATCTTTGATGCTCTTGTATCGTTTACTTTCAACCTGGGTGCGGATAACCTGAGAAAATCAACCTTGCTGAAGTTTCTCAATTCCGGGCAATACTATGCAGC
The DNA here is from genome assembly GCA_029553855.1 of Bacillota bacterium. Classification (GTDB taxonomy): domain Bacteria; phylum Bacillota; class Clostridia; order Lutisporales; family Lutisporaceae; genus BRH-c25. The sequence goes on from JAKPKE010000306.1 coordinate 2,186, forward strand.
CGCGCTGGAGTTTTGCCGGTGGGATAACGCCGGAGGAAAAGAAATGTCCGGATTGGAGATAAGGCGGGCGGAAGAAGAGCTTGTTTTTGTGATAGGAGCGCATAAATTAGGGAAGATAACATGAATCCCATACTAAGACATATCTTGCTACAAAAAACACGGGCATATATTAAAGCACGGAAGGAGGGTAAGGTGAAGCGGTTCAATTTCCTGAAAACATTTGAGAAATTCCTGCGGGGCGGGGCATTTGCTACTTTGGCAACGATTGTGGCTTTGCTGACGGAGAAGGACCCGAAAGTCGTAGTGCCTCTCTTAACAGGACTGGGAGAGGCTATATACAATGTATGCAAGTTTTTTATCACAAACAAAGGAGATGAGATATGAAAAGGTTGATGATTGTATTTGCGGTATTGCTTATCCTGTCCGGCAGTCTTTTCGCACAGGATAATAAATTCGTAGAAGAACTTAAAAACTGGGATTTCTCAATAGGGGGATGGGCTTATCTCTTTGAGGCCGAAGCTTCTTATTATTCGGCCGGAGCAAAGAGGGATTTGGGCCCCTTCTTCAACTGGCTTGACGATGAAAGACTTTATGGGGAACTGGGCTATCTCAATACCCATGTTGTCGGCGATACTGCTGATATAGGGGAGAAGGCTTTCGGCTATGCCGGATTATCTACAAATGCTAATTTCCTCGCCGAGTGTGGACTTCGTGGATTGAACAAGCTCTTTAATGCAAATTTCAGTATGCCGGAAATTGCAAATAAAATCATGGCAGCTGTTGGCGTGGTCGTAGCCAAGAAACTGGATGATGATTTTTGGAATATAGGCAAGGGCTATGATTACGGTATCAATATAAGCGTGATAAAATTTAACTGGTAATTTTCTTCAAGGGCGGGGGTTCTCGTTGCGTTGCTTTGCCCAGGCAATGCTCCCTCCTTTTCCTCCGCCCTTCTCTCTTTTCCTCCAAAATAAATTTGACAAAAATTCCATAAGGTTTACAATGTAGAAATAATTATTTTTTCTATCTCTTGACACTTCCAAAAAATAAAGGTAATATGTAAATATGAAAAGAATAAAAACGACAAACACAAGAAGAACGGTAGCTGGATTATTAAAGTTGCAAGGGCACGGAATAACAGAAATAGCAAGGGTTTTAGGTATTTCACGGCAGGCTGTTTATTATCTGCTGAAAACGCAAGATAGTAAAACAGAAAAAGAAATACTTGACAAAAAATAATGCATATATTAAAATGTATGCAGAATGAAAAAAGGAGGGAGGTGAAATCATGTATGAAACTCAGAGACAGGATAAAGCAGGACAGGTATCAGGAGAAGTTGCAGGCACGGGCAAGGAAGATTGCGGAGAAGGAATTGCGAACGGTCCCATTTGCAAAACGCATGATGAGACACAGCAATGCAATACAGTAGTTTGCACGGATTGCGGAATTGATATTGAAGCTGCAGGGCAGGATGTTCAGCATATCGGGGAACGGACTTTTTGTGAAGATTGCTGGCGAGAACGGCACGAGGAAGAAGAAAGAAATGCGATTGAGGAAAGACGATTTCAGGACAATCTCGTTTACGGGATGAGCTTAGAGATTGCAGGTTAAAAAAGGGAGGTGGAAAACAATGACAGAAGAACAGGTTTCTAAACTGGAAGAATATGCAGCAGAATTGGAAACTTTATCAATGCTTGTAAGCGAGTTTGCAAAAAAGGCAAGAGATGAAATAAACAAACAATACGAAGAACCGGAAGAAAAAATCATACCGACAGAAAAGCAGGTTTTAAATCCGTTTGATATTAAAAGTGTAGCAAGAGCAGTTTATGGCAGGGAGTTATAAAATGAAAAAGACTCTTAAATGTGCGCAAGGAATAAACAGTTCACGGGGAGCAGGTGAGGTCAATGGACAGAAAGGTCTGTCCGCCTCGCGCACAGCCTGCTCCCTTTTTGTTTTTGGAGTGGGAAATGGAAAATAACGGAGACAGAAAAGACATTGTAGCAGTTGAGCAGGAAGTGTTAAGCCCGGGAAGTTTGGAAATCAGGGATATAGAGGTTATTGTCGCGAAGGCAGACGCAAAGATAAAAGCCATGCAGAAGGTATGGCAATTAGCTATTAAGCGGACAACAGCGAGGGACTGGGTAAACCTGGGCGGCAATCCGTATATGGTAGGGTCCGGGGCGGAGAAGATAGCGCCGATTTTCGGTATCAGTATTTATGATACAAAGAGCAAAAAGATTTTCTCCGAAGATAGCCGCGGGGCTTATTACATCTGGGAATATACGGGCAAAGCAAGCTGGGCCGGCGGAAGCATAGAAGCTGTCGGAACTTGCTCAAGTCGTGATAAATTCTTTGCTTATGCTAACGGACAGTGGAAAGACACGGAGGATATTGACGAAACAAACATAATGAAGGCCGCTTACACAAACCTGACTGTAAACCTTGTAACCAGATTACTGGGGTTAAGAGGTTTGACATGGAAGGACTTGGGGAAAGAGGGAATTGCAAAGGATAATATTGCGGCTGTTGATTATAAAAAGAAAGGTAATTCTGCCCCGAGGCCCGCAGAATCCGGACAGGAAGAATCTGCCGGAGTTTGTGAAACTTGCGGTGCGCCGATAGACGCAAGAGTAAAGTCTTTCAGTATAGAGAAATACTTCAAACCATTATGCAGGGATTGTCAGAAAAGTCAGGAGGGGAGGTGAGCCAAATGAAAACAACCTTGATAAATGTAGATGACCGAATAAAAGAGGCTTACGAAAAAGACAGGCGAGTATATCCCTGTCGCAGTAACAGGGCAAGCAACATCGGGCATCCCTGTATGAGATACCTTGTGTATTCCCGTAAGGATTGGCAGAAGAAAGTATTGCCTCCGGTTGACCTGCTATACATTTTTGAAGGGGGAAATTACATTGAGACACTTGCGATTAAAAGGCTGGAAAAAGCGGGGTTTACAGTAACATCGCAACAAAGGGATTTCGAGGACCAGAAAGCAGGGATAACAGGACATATTGACGGCTTTATAGCTTTCCCTGAGGCTCCGGAAGAAAAATACCCGCTTGAAATCAAGAGCATCTCTCAATGGGGATACGAGGCAATCAATTCTTACGAGGATATTTTAAGGTCTGACAAGGTATGGGTTAAGCAATATCCGGCACAGATGCAACTTTATCTCTACCTGTCAAACAAAGAGCGGGGAATGTTTTATTTTGTCAATAAGCAGAACCTGCAAGGCAAGACGATATGGGTTGACCTTGACTATAGCTATTGCGAGGGAATATTAAGAAAGGCGGAAGAAGTAAACTCCTTTCTTGTTTCTGACGAATATCCAGAGAGAATCCCTTACGACAGAGACGTGTGTGGAAACTGCGATTTCAAACATCTCTGCATGCCGGAACAAAACAATCCTTCGCAGATACAGTTTTCAGAGAATCAGGAACTTGAGAGCTTGCTCAATCGCCGAGAGGAGCTTGAGCCCGCCAGAAAAGAATACGAGAAGATTGATAAAGAGGTTAAAGAAATAGCAAAGACGGCTCCTAAAGATAATATCATTATCGGGGGCTGGGTTATCACCAGAAAGACAACGAAGGGAATGAGCCCGGCAAAACCGCAGCAGGAATGGATAAGGACAGCAGTCAGTATAAAGCCTTTGACAGGAAACTCAGATGAATAGACTCCAAACATTGCTCCCTGCGCGGATAGAGAGAGGGACTATAAAGTGGAAAGACCCCGTTAAATTAAGCGGGGTCTTATCCTCTCTTAACGGCCAAGATGTAAATGTGGCAATAAAGCCGCATAGAAATAGCCGGTCTTATAATCAGAATCGGTATTACTGGGGTGTGATTATTTCTATTCTGGCAGATTTTACAGGATATTCCAAAGATGAAATGCACGAGGTTTTGAAAGGGAAGTTTCTGTCAGATGAGAAGGAAATCGCAGGAGAGCAGATACGCTTTTCTCACTCTACGGCAGAGCTGAACACTGTAGAATTTGAACAGTATCTTACCGATATACGGGAATGGGCTTCTGCTTCTCTTGATGTTTTTATCCCATTACCTAACGAGGTGTGTGTTTGAAAACACATAAAAAAGGAGGGCTAAAATGGGAGACTTGTTTACTTTAGAAACGCCTGAAATAAAGGGAAGGAATAAGA